>WJIX01000083.1 GCA_014730075.1 bacterium
GCTCCATCTCCGAAGTCCCAGCTCCATGAGGTGGGGCTGTTGCTGGACTGGTCGGTGAAGTTCACGGTAAGCGGGGCGTCACCCGAGGTGGGTGAACCGCTGAACGCGGCTACAGGCGGATTACCTCCACCCTGCGCCTCAAGAACGGCGTCGTATGCGTTGACCTTTCCGTACCCATAGTACTGATCCCAGCCTGAAGCGCCCAGATCGGTGGCGGTGCTCTGAAGCACATCTCTTACTTCAGAGGGAGACATCGAACCCCCTCCGGCGGCGATCACCATGGCGGCCACACCTGCTACATGCGGGGAGGCCATGGAAGTGCCTTCGTAGAAGTAATAGCCGAAATCGGTGGGGTTGCCGTCTGCGTGTGTCTGCTGAAGAACTCCGTCTCCGTATCCGTCGCCATTCTGGTCCACGCTGATATCACCGCCGGGGGCGCAGATATCAATGGTGGAGCCATAGCTGGAATAATCGGTAATGCTGTCATCGTACCTTACCGCCGATACGGAGATACACTCGCTGTATGCTGCGGGGTACTGAGGTGTGCTGGTCCCGGCGTTACCGGCGGCGCAGACAATGGTAACCCCCGCGTTATGAGCGTACTGAACGGCGTTCTGCAGTGTGGTGGAACCGATATTTCCGCCCAGGCTCATATTGATAACCTGACAGCCGTTGTCGGCGGCATAGTAGATGCCGTCGGCTATATCGGAGACATATCCGGACCCGCTTGAATCGAGAACCTTGATCGGCATAACCGTACAGTTGAATGCCGTACCGGCCACACCCAGGCTGTTATTGGTTGACTGGGCAATGGTTCCGCACACATGAGTCCCATGCGCGCCATCGTCATTGGCATGCGAATCATTGTTCACGAAATCGTATCCGGCCACGAAATTGGTGTTGTTCAGGTCAGGGGCCTGCTGATAGGAGCCGTAATTCTCGTAGGCCACACCTGTATCTATTATTCCTACCAGAACACCGCTTCCGGTTGATTCGTCCCAGGCAGGGCCCATACTGATGGCAGGGAAATGCCACTGATAAGTATAGTAAGGGTCATTGGGAGTCATATAGGCGTGGTATACGTAGTTCGGCTCGGCATATTCCACGCTTGGATTGCTCCGGTACATTTCCAGCATATCCTCCAGGGAAGTGCCTTCCGGAACACCCATCCTCCTGAACCCGGCCCTTGGGCTTACTGACAATTCTACGGCACCCTGTGAGAGAAACAGCCGGTTGGCGTTCTCCACATTGATACCTTCCTTGAACTTGACAATTATCTCACCCTTCGCGTAGGTATCTCTCGCTGAGGTTTTGGTCTCTGAAAGACCCTTGACCCTGAATTCCTCCGCGGAGAAAGCCTCTCCGGAGCAAAAAGAAACTATCAGGGCAATTGTCAGGACCAAGGAAAACGAACTGAATATTCTCTTTTTCATTTTGCTGACATCCTCCTTAAATGAAAAATCCTTAATCCGAAATCTCGGTTTCCAGGCCTGCTATCACCCCCTTTCTGTCATTGATTGCACTTGGAAAGGACCAGATTCAGACGCTATATCACCCCCCTGAAATGAATGGCATTCAAACAGACATTGAACAAAAACTGTTCCCTGAGCCTCTTTTGGTTTATTCCCCCGATTTGAAGTTTTGCCCGATGTGCTGTATTGTGTGCCTAACCGGTTGCAAGCAAAGCAGCTAACAGAATGAAATATTATCAGGATCTAAGGCGTTTTGTCAAGTATAAAATAGCTGTTTATCTTCTGGATTTCAGCAATTTCAGCATCTCGGCTACTGATGAAACCGGCCTTTCGCAGCTGAAGCCGCTGCACACATAGGCGGCAGCACCTTCCCCCACAGCAGGAAGAGAACCGGTAAAACCGGCAATAGATTTCAACCTCCCGGCCTGATCATTATCAGCGCCGGTTTCCGAAGGTTTGAACAGCAACACCATATTGGGGGTAAACCTCTGATGGAGCTCCCGGAGCATCTTCGCCGTGTCTTCCCCCCCAGGCTCGCCCGTTATTACTATTTCGCAGGATGGGCCCAGGGCAAAATCGATACCGGAAAGATATCCGGTATACCCCGACGGGGCTCTGCCTGCCGGGCTGGAAAACGCCCTGGCCAGATCTTCCGCCTTTTCTTCATAGAGAGAGTCTCCGGTGAGCCGGCTCAGTCTCAGCAGATTGAGCAACATTGCGGAGTTACCGCTCGGGACCGCTCCGTCATAGCTCTGCTTCTTTCTTATGATAAGATTCTCCTGGAAGTCCGGAGAGGTGTAGAATCCTCCCCTGGAGCTGTCCCAGAACTGCTTTAAAGCAGTATTCATGTAATCAACCGCTTTCTCAAGGTAGCTGAGATTGAAATCTGCCTGATACAATTCGATCAGTCCCGATATCATGAAAGCGTAATCATCAATGAGCCCGGGTATCCCCGCCCTATCTCCTCTGAATCTGTGAAGAAGCCGGCCATGCTCATCCTCAAGGTTGCCAATTACGAAATCGGCAGCATCTGCTGCCGCCATGGTGTATTCACGCTCGCCGAATGCCGCTCCTGCAGCAGCCAGGGCCTCTATGACCATGCCGTTCCAGTCGGCAAGCACCTTGTCATCCCTGCCCGGCCGGACCCTTCCGGAACGGGCCAGAAACAGCTTTTCCGTAATCGATGCCAGAAGCCGTTCCAACTCTTCCTTTTTCATATCAAGGCTCTCAGCCACTTCTTCCACAGATTCGGTAACATGAAGGATATTCTCGCCGGTCTTCCTGCCGGTCGCCTGGTCCCTGAAATTCCCTTCCTCTTCCAGATTGAAATACCTGGTTGCCAGCGCGGCTTCCCGCTCAGTGAGAATTTCGTTCAGCTGATCGATACTCCAGAGATAAAAACTCCCCTCCTTTCCCTCGCTGTCCGCATCCTCGGCGGAATAGAACGCCCCTTCCGGGGATCTCATATCCCGGACCAGGTAGGTTATCAGCTCGCCTGCTGTTTCCCTGAATTCCTGTTTCCCCGTTATCAGGTATGCATCGGTGTAAGCGGCCAGCAGGGTTGCCTGATCGTACAGCATCTTCTCGAAGTGGGGAAGGATCCAGGAACGGTCCGTGGAATAACGGTGGAACCCGAATCCGATCTGGTCAAATACTCCCCCCCGCCTCATCGCCATCAGGGTTTTCTCCACCATCTCCAGGGCGTGCTGCTCCCCTGACCTATTCCAGTACCTGAGCAGAAATTTCAGCTTATGAGCAGAAGGGAATTTCGGGGCGGTCCCGAACCCCCCGTAGTCCTGATCGAATTCTCCTGATATCTGCCGGTACGCTTCCCGGAGCAGTTCCTCTCCGGGCATATCCCCCGATTCAGATTCCAAATTCTCTTTCAGCGCCTTTATTATCCTCTCCGATGAGACCGCCAGCTCCTCCCTGCTGTTTTCCCACATTCCGGAAACCCGAGGGATCAGTGTCAACATTCCAACCCTCCCAAAACGGTCTTCCCTGGGGATGTAGGTGGCAGCATAAAACGGCTTTCTGTCAGGTGTCATGATGATATTGAGCGGCCATCCACCGGTCCCCGTGATCATCTGGCATACTGTCATATATATATCGTCAATGTCGGGCCTCTCCTCCCGGTCCACCTTAATCGATACAAAGGCACGGTTCATAAGCTCCGCCACTTCAGGGTCCCTGAACGATTCATCAGCCATTACATGACACCAGTGGCAGGTTGAGTATCCAATGGATAGAAATATCGGCCTGTCCCTGCGCCGGGCCTCATCAAAAGCTTCTTCCCCCCAGGGGTACCAGTCCACCGGATTCTCGGAATGCTGAAGGAGGTAAGGGCTGCTTTCGTTCGCCAGCCGGTTCTTCTTCTCTTTTTCATCCATCTCTATCCATCTCCTTCACTATTATCTTTTCAATGATCCCGCAGCAGAGCAAGAGAGTACCGGGACCGTTATCAGGAAATACGGCCCTTTCGAAAACGAACCGGTTAACAGTTAATCGGCCGTACAAAATAATATTAACCCTCCAGTGATGAAACCCCACCTGTAAGTTCCCATTTCCACTCTGGCAGAAGCCCGGCTCATACAACGATGGAACCTGCCGCGGCCGCTGTCCGAATTCGGGCAGTCCAAATAAGGATAATGAACCGGACTCCGGTTCCCCTCGCGGTCATCTTCATTCTCCACCTGAAATAATCATACCTGGCCGTCTCAGATCCCAGGCCGGCGCCAGATAGAGGCGGCCGAAGCAGACAGCCGGATTCAGAATAACTAATATTACACCCGCGAAATTCCCTGGATTATCAAGGCACCCGGCTTGCAACCGGATGCCTGCGATGGTCATAATCGCCAGTAAGGCTGAAGGGATGGGAGTAACCCAGGCCGGCGCACCGAAGGCGGTAGAAATTATCATGCCGGCTCCTCCGGCAAAGGCCAGGGCAACGATAATGATCATCCCCGATCTGCCGAATCCGGCACCAATCGCCCCTGAACTCTCTTCTCTGAAGATTTCGTTCGTGATAGCCGCAGAAATGAACTTCAGGGCAAGAACAGCCTGTAATATCCAGAAAAAAATATTCATTCCATCCATTCCATGCAACCGGCAGTATTCTGGGTCTCAGGTTAAATTCTTTTTTCCTTCAGAATTTTCAGCAGCCCTGTTATAGAATCGCGGTGTTTTTCAGTCTCCTCGGCCAGTCGTGTGAACAGGGCTCGGTACTTGGCCGGTGCGATATCTCTGGTCCTGTCGAACTGCTTCTCCAGGAGCGCATTCTCCAGGTCACGTGCGATCGATAAGGCCTGAATGATATTCAGATGTACCTTTTCGGCCTTCCTTTCCTGGTCACGGACGTATGATATGGATGCCCTCAGCGCAGGTTCTTTAAGCCCGGCGCTCTCCAGAAGCCACCGGTTAATCACTGATTTTTCTCTGAGCCGGCCCAGCCAATCAGCATGCTTCTTTTCATCAGATGAAAGCTTCTCCCAGAAATCGGCGTGATACCTGTATCTTCCGGAGAATTTATGGTAGAGTTCCCCCACTGCAAGCTCATGTTGAACAAGCAGGTCCACTATATCTACTTCATTTTCAGTCATAACTGCCCTTCTGAGTTTCTCAGATGATCTGTCCGGTTAATCTTCCCCGACACGCTCTATCTCAACCATGAGGTCTCTGGTCTGAAACGGCTTCACAAGCCGTCCGCTGAAACCGTATTCCCGGTAATTTGCCAGGACCGGGTCCGTGGAATAACCGCTGGTAACTATGATCCTGGCATCCGGATCAACCTCAAGGATCTGCTCGGTCAGTTCCCTGCCCCCCATCCCGCCAGGGACTGTCAGGTCTACTATTACGGCATAAAATGGGTCTCCGCTCTCCAGTGCTGAAATATACCGGCTGAGAGCTTCCTCCCCGCTCTCTGCCAGTTCAGCCTTATATCCACAGGCATCAAGCATCCTGGCAGTGACATCCCTTACCGTTTCCTGATCATCCATCACCAGCACCTTCCCCAGGCCCTCCTTCCCCTTTCCGGCGGTTTCAGGCCGCGCTGCGGCCTTTCTGTCCCGCACCGATTTATCGGCAGGAAGGAAGAGGATGAAAGTGGTCCCCTCGCCCTGCCCGGACTGGACGCTTACACGCCCCCCGTGCTTGCCGACTATACTGTGGACTATTGCCAGGCCCAGCCCGCTCCCGGTCTGTTTAGTGGTAAAGTAAGGATCGAATACCCGCTCAATAAGATTTTCAGGTATGCCAACACCCTCATCCCTGATAGTTATCTTTACATAATCCCCGGACAGATGGGTGGCGGCGCTGCCCCCGGGATAACTTACGTTTTCGGCGCTTATTTTAATAAATCCCCCTACCGGCATCGCCTCCTTGGCATTTATGATCAGGTTTGCAAATACGTGGCTGATCTGTCCCCTGTCCGCCCTGATCATCCATAGATCTTCAGGAAGGGCCAGCCGGGCCTTTATCCTGCTGCCACTGAGGTCGAAACGGACTGAATCCCGGATAACCTGCCTTACATTAACGGAATCGAGCAGGGGCTCTCCCCCTTTGGCAAAGGTCAGAAGCTGTTTGGTCAGGTGCTTGGCCCGCTCCACAGACTGGTGGGCTGTAGTAATATGTTCATACGCCCTGTGATCCTCCGGCAGTTCCATCCTGGCCAGTTCGATATTGCCGTAAACCCCCGTCAGGATATTATTGAAGTCATGAGCAATCCCCCCTGCCAGGGTGCCCACGCTTTCCAGCCTCTGCATCCTCTGCAGCGCTTCCTGAGCATTCTTTCGTTCGGTGATATCCCTTATATCGGCGATTATGCTCTCCCCGTCCTTATGGAGATCGAGGTTGGCTATAAACCACATATCTCTATCCCCGATGGTCAGAGGGTATTCATATCTCTGCGTCACACCGCTGCTTCTGAGCTCTGCGGAAGCTTTGTCGTAAAGTTTGCTGACATCAGGGGGCAGCACCTCATTAATTCTCCTGCCCATGAAATCATCCGGTGAAGCGAACAGAGCATTACCCGGTTTGCAGTGAACATCCCTGAACCTGTCATCACCGTCTAGGAGAAAGATGATATCGCTCATGGAGGATACCAGGGTTCTGTAGCGCTGTTCACTCTCCCTGAGTGCCCTTTCGGCGTTTTCCCTGTCGGTAATATCCCTGAAGCTCCATACCCTCCCCTCAACACCTCTGTTTATAATGAGTGGCTGGGTGTACCGTTCGAATATCCGGCCGTCTCTGAAGTTTACGGTATCCATGCTGACCTTGTCCGGTCGGGTGTACAGCTCCTCAACCTTTCTTCTGAACTCCCCTGGGTCTGAGAGCTGCTCCATTACAAAACCAAGGAGCTTTCCATCCTGCCTTTCTGAAATGACTTCCGGCGGGATCCTCCACATCTCTCTGAATTTTTCGTTAGTGGCCAGGACCTTTCCGTCATTATCTACCACCAGTATACCGTTATTGGTGGATTCGAGGGTGGAGCTGAGAAGCTCCGCGCTTCTTGCAAGCTCTTCCTGGGCCCTCCTGCGTTCATTTATGTCGTGTAGCGTACCGCAGGCCCTGAGAGGTTTCCCGCTGGAATCACGCTCTATCACCCGCCCTCTGCCCATAATCCAGACCCATTTGCCGGACTTGTGGAGCATCCGCTGCTCACTCTCGTATGAATCGGTTTCGCCCTTCAGGTGGCGGCTTATCGCATCCCAGGTCCCCGGCAGATCATCTGGATGTACCAGCTTTTCCCAGCCGCTGAGCTCTGGTGCTATCTCCTCCTTTGAGTACCCCAGCATTTCAGCCAGGCGGTCATCGTAGATAAGCTCACCGGTAACTACATCCCAGTCCCAGGTTCCCAGATCGCCTCCCTTCAGCGCAAGATCCATCCTTTCTTCACTCTGGTGCAACGCCTTTTCCGCCAATTTGCGTTCGGTGATATCGCTGTGAGTTCCCACGAAGCGCAGAGGCTGCCCCTCTTCATTACGCTCCACAATCTGGCCCTTTCCCTGAATCCACATCCATTCGCCATCCTTCTTCCTGAAGCGGAACTCGACGTCAAATCTGTCGCTCCTTCCCTCAAGATGCTCCCGGGCCTGACCCATTACATTCTCTATCTCCTCTGGGTGAACACGCTTCTGGAATTCCTCCAGCCTGGAGGGGAATTCATTGGCCTGGTAACCGGCCATTTCATAGTATCTTCGATCAAAGTAAACATCATTGGTCAGCAGGTCCCAGTCCCAGATCCCTTCATTTTTTATCGACATGGCCAGATTCATCCGTTCTTCGCTCAGTCGGAGTTCCTCTCTAATCCTGTACGATTCTGTAACATCTCTGAAAACAAGGACCACCCCGGTGATATCTCCCTCCGCATTTCTGATCGGCGAACCGGAGTCGGCAATCTGGTATTTATTCCCATCCCTGGATATCAGCCTGGTGTGGTTGGCCAGGCCCACGATCTTCCCCTCTTTCAGAACCTTATCCACCGGATTCTCCACCCTCTCGCCGCTCCTGGCGTTCACAATATGAAACACCTCTGCCAGGTCTCTTCCCCGGGCCTGATCAATCTTCCAGCCGGTAAGCTGCTCGGCAATCGGATTCATCCGGGAAACTTTCCCCCCGGTATCGGTTGAAATCACACCATCCCCTATTGAATTGAGTGTTGTGCGCAGGTTTTCGCGGCTTCTCTTCAACTGATCTTCCACCTTCTTCATTTCAGTTATATCCTGAAGAGATCCGTAAAGACGCTCCACCTTTCCGTCTTCGCCGGTTACCGGGAACCCCCTTGCCAGGCATTGTTTTATACCTCCTCCACGGGGCAGAGCCCTGAGCTCCATCTGGTAGGGGGTACCTTCCGACACCGCCTTTTCCACCTCGCTGGCAAGAAGCTTCATGTCATCCGGATTGTAGAGGTCCCGGTGGTCAGCCCATGATGGCGCCCCCTCTTCCGGATCGATATTGAAGATCCTGAAGAGTTCCTCTGACCATGTGACCTGGTCCCCCGCTATCTTCCACTCCCAGCTGCCCACATGGCTTATCTTCTCTGTCCTGGCCAGTATCGCCCGGCTGCGCTTAAGCTCCTCCTGAACACTCTTCCTGACGGTAATATCCCTGACGAACTCCACGGCGCCGGAGATCTCTCCCGTTCCGCTGTCCTTCAGGGGGTAACTGTATAATTCTATCCAGGTCACCGGCGAATCGGGGCCGGATGGGCCGGGCACTACATCCGATTCCGCCTTGCCGGTTTCCATGCACCTCAGAGTTGGGCAGGGCTCGCAAGGCATCTCCCTGTTCTGGTAGCAGATAAAGCACTTCTGGCCGACCAGGGGCATCTTCTCCCCGTACCATTTCTCCATTACCGGGTTGATATACCGGATGGTCAGATCCCGGTTGAGAACGCTTACCCCGTCCTGGATGCTGTTGAAGGTGGCCGTGAGCAGATCCATGGTTTCCTTTATCCGGCGGTTCTTCTCGTACCTTTCGGTGATATCCCTGAACACCAGCACTACGCCGGTAATCTTTCCTTCA
>WJIX01000084.1 GCA_014730075.1 bacterium
CCCAAAAACCCCAGTACTTCACCCCTCCTTACATCAAAGCTGAGTTTATTTACAGCCCTGGTGTAGCCGTAAATTCTGGTAAGATCTCTGACCTCAATCAATTCGCCCCCAAAACATTGCAGTCTGGAAATGTGGCATTCTTAATGAAAAGTAATATTATATAATAATTATTGCAAGATTATGTTAGGTTATTAATTATGATGAAAGTTCCGGGATTGTATGCAACAATGGCAACTGTTGTCCCGTATATCTAGAGAAATAAGCGAATATGTGAATCAGGAGAAGTCTGGAGGAAGAATGAAACGATTTATTTCCGCTCTGCTGCTGATATTCATTTTTGCGGCCGGGATCGCTACAGACGGCCTTTGCAGAGAAAATACCTATTATTCAGTTCTTTTTCCCGGGTGGGGACAGATGAAGGATGGACGTTACGGGAAGGGAACATTATTCATGGGAGCCGAGCTGGTTCTTCTGACCGGCGTTCTGATGTCAAATATTCAATATGACAGGGATGTGGACCAGTATGAAGAAGCCAGCGCCGCTTTCAGGAGCGCTACTTATATAGGGGATAAACTCAATTATAACCGCCAGATGATGGACAGATGGGATGACGCTGACAGGATGGATACCTACCGAAAGGTCCTGGCCGGGGCAGCGGTGGGGGTCTGGCTCTTGAATATAGCGGATATGGTCTGGAGTGAGGACCAGAAGGTTAAACCGGTCACCCTGGACGTTAGAGAGGACGGATTCCTGGTGACCAAGTCATTCAGTTTCTAGGCAGGGAGTAATTATGTTCAGAATTTCAGCATTTTTCGTTCTGGTATTGATACTGGCCTCCTTTGGGTGTTCGGACGAACATGGAGAATCTCCCGTTGCTTACAGCTACCAGGCCCTCTCCACTCCGGAAGATCTGGAAGCGGAACCGGGATCGGAGTCTATTTCGCTGACCTGGAATCATTCCGGTGAGTACCGGGAATTCATAGTGTATATCCTCTATTACTCCGGGACCGAGATGGTACATCAGCCAGTTGATACTACTGCTTCAACCAGCTCCATTATCGGGGATCTGGTACCCAACCTGGAGTATTGCTTCTCCGTATCGGCGGTGGACTCATCGGGTATGGAAGGGTGGAGGTCTGACGAAGTATGCGCAGTGGCGCATTCCAATTAGACGGGATTGAGGAAAATCAGAATGAAATCAGTCAATATCGGGAAGGCTCTGCTGCCCCCCGGGGAGGGATGATATCTTTTCCAGGACGGGGTATTCCCTGAGAAGTGAAGAGGGAGGGTCCACCTTCCGTCCCTCCAGGACAGACCTGATCTGAAAGGCGTTGACCAGCGCCTGTCCCCTGAAATGGTTATTGGTAATGATGAAAAGCTTTTCAACTTTCGCCGAAATATCCCTGGCCCTTTCCGTCCATTCCCTGATCTCATCTTCCGAGTACAGGTAATCATAACGCTGGTCCCTTCCCGCTTCCTTCCTGAACCAGTCCTTTCTGTTTCTGCCGTGCAGCCGTATATAACCCAGTTTGCTATTGGTGATCCTGGAAAGTGGCGGAACAGAGTCTCCGATCAGCGGCTGGTCTATGCTGCAAAGGGTGAATCCGTAGTCGGAAAGGAGCTGGAATGAATCCCTGCAGTTCCAGCTTCCATGCCTGAGCTCCGCGACAATCGGATAATCACGGAAGAGATTTCCGATCTTCATCAGGTGCTTTGTCGTTCGATCTTCATGACGGAATGACCATGGGAACTGGAAAAGGAAAGCGCCCAGCGATCGTTCAGAACTCAGTGGCTCAAACCTGTCAATGAATTCATTGACTGTGTTTTCTTTTAGTAACCGGTCATGGGTGAATTCACGGAAGGCCTTGACTGTCATCTGAAACCGGGGATAGCGTGGGATTCTCTCCTCCCAGCTGCGTACCATTCCTGAGGGCGGAATCCGATAGAAGGAGCTGTTAAGCTCAATGCAGTTGAAGTACCCTGCAGTAAACGAAAGTCTGTCGATTCCGGATCGGCCAGGGTAGAAGATCCCGTTCCAGTCCTTATAGGACCATCCGGCAGGCCCGGTATAAATATTCATGGTATCTCCGGAATGATTCATAACGAAGCTTCCCTCTGGAAATAAAAGAGATTTCTCCTGAATTATATTTAATGACAGGCCATCTGGAAAGTCAAAATATCAATTATCAAACAGGTGGATTCAAACGGGTTAGGGGCAGAAAGAGAGGGTGTTAAAGATATATACACAGAAGAGAGGTTGCGATAGCATTATTAGCGGAATATATCAGACATAGTAGATATAATACTGAATTAATCAGATTAATTACACTCTTGTGCTTGACGTATTATTTATCGGTGGTACAATTTTAATAGAGAGCATTTTTATGTGTCTCTGGAGACCCCCGCCTTAATAGATGGCTGCTACGGCAGCCGGGGCTCCGATATGTTGCCCTGCCGTGTAGGAAGGGAGCATCATTCAAGCCTTGTGAAAGGTAAGATGGAGGTTTGAGGATGAAAAAACTTCTTCTGACTGCAAGTATCGGAGTGTTGATTATATCCTTATTCGGCTGTTCCGGAACGGTCCAGGTGGATAAGGGAACTGTTGAAGATTCCGAAATCAGAAGTGACTACCTTGCTGCTAACCCGGAAAGCCCTTACGCGGAGAATATAGAGAAAGGTGAGGTGAGGGGTGGTATGAACATCAATGAGGTAAAGGCTTCCTGGGGTATGCCGAACGCGATTATTGTGGAAGATGATATTAAGAATCAGTACTGGGTTTACTACACCAGGGGAACTGATTCAGGTTCGGTAATGATTTACACCCTTAATTTCAGGAAGGACCAGCTGGAGGACTGGAATATTGAGATTAAAAGGATCTCCTCATTTTTCGTAGAAGGTGAGGGAGCGCCCGGATTCAGCAAGATAACGCTGGTTGGAGAAGACAAGAAGTAACATTCCTTGATATTGGGGGCACTCGGACCTTGAGAAGGGATTTAACTTTCCTGCGGGGGGAAGGAAGAGTGCCCCTTTGAATTTCATGGGCCGGCCTTTTTCATCGGTTGATTATATGCACTGTTGAAGCTTCCGAGGCCGGTTGTTTTATTTGACAACAAAGAAGTTCTGGATTATTCTACAGGGGAAGGTCAGGTATGCCCTCAGGGGCAGCTTAACCTGAATACTGATAGTAACCTGAGCATAGCTGGACAGTCCGTTTGAACTGCCGGGCCCGAGCTGGGGTAGTATGAATTTTAACAGAGAAGAATTTCTCCGCAGGATGCTTCATGGATTCATATCCGGTGAGGGCGGAGAGGAAAAGGTCAAATATCCTTCAGACCCCTCATGGTCGCCATCCGTGGATATCATAGAAACCACCAAACATATCATCGTTATTGTGGATATTGCCGGAATGAACAGCAAGGATATTAGCATAATGACCGATGGAAAAAACCTGAAGATAAGCGGTATAAGGAGGGGAATATTTCACCCCGGGGAGAAGAAGTTTCATATGCTGGAGATTCAGGTCGGCTCATTCACCAGGGAGCTGAAGCTCCCTGCCAGAGTGGAGAGCGAAAACCGTTCCGCTACATATGAAAATGGACTTCTGAAGATTAAATTCATCAAAGCATCGCCAGACAGGGTCAGAAAAATAGAGATCGAATAAATCAAGGATGTATCAAGTTGAACGATGATAAATCAATCTATAAGGAGATACCGGAAGAGATAGGAGTTGTCCCGATAAATGACGGGGTGATATATCCCGGAATGCTTGCTCCGCTGGTTCTATCCGACGGCAACCTGATCAATCTGGTGGACAATGTCCTGGATTCCAGCAAGATAATAGGCGTCTTCACCCAGAAAGACAGGGAGGTATCCGATCCAGGTCCCGATGATATCTACAGGTTCGGCTGCGCCATGCTTATTCAGAAGATGGCCAGGTTCCCCGATGGCCATATCAGGATTATCGGCCAGGGACTGACCAGGATCAGAATCGAGGATTTCACCAGTACTGAGAATCCGATGAGGGCCAGGATAAAGGTTTACCGGGAAAGAGGTATAACCGATACCGAGATAAGCGCTCTGATAGGGAACATTCAGTCGGCATTTATCCGCCTTATCGATAAGACCGATAAATACCCCAATGAATTGAAGAAAGTTGTAATGAATATTTCGGAGCCGGGACAGCTGGCTGATTTTATAGCGTCCAACCTCTCCATAGGTATCAAGGAAAAGATGTCCGTTCTTAAGACCGTGGCCCCCAAGAAGAGAATGGGGATGGTATTCGAATATATTGACAACGAACTGGAGATAGCCAAGATTGGCGAGAAGATCCAGAAGGATATGCATCAGGAAATGGACAGGGAGCAGAGGGAATATTTTCTCCGCAAGAAGATGAAGGCGATAAAGAAGGAACTGGGAGAGGATGACATATCGGTAGATGCGGAGGATCTTAAGGAAAAGATTGACCAGGCGGACCTGCCAGAGAGAGTAGCCGAAGCGGCGGTAGAACAATGGCGGAGGTTATCCCGGATGTCTCCGGCATCCGCGGAATATACGGTTACCCGCACCTATCTGGACTGGCTGCTTAATATCCCCTGGAAGATATCCACCAGCGACAACCTGGATATTAACAGGGCCAAGAAGATACTGGATAAGGACCATTATGATCTGGACAGGGTTAAGGAGAGAATTCTCGAATTCCTCTCGGTACGCAAACTCAAGGGTGGAAAGATCGGTTCAATTCTATGTTTCGTAGGACCTCCGGGTGTAGGAAAGACATCACTGGGCAGGAGCGTGGCCAGGGCGCTGGGAAGAAAATTTACCAGGATCTCACTAGGAGGAATCAGGGACGAAGCTGAGATCAGGGGCCACAGGAGGACCTATGTTGGAGCCCTGCCTGGAAGGATCATCCAGGGGATCAAGAATACCGGAAGCAACAATCCGGTTTTCATGCTCGACGAGGTTGACAAGATTGGGAGGGATTTCCGTGGGGACCCCACCTCGGCACTTCTGGAGGTTCTGGACCCCGAGCAGAACAACTCATTTGAGGATAATTACCTGAACCTTCCTTTCGATCTGTCCAGTGTCCTTTTTATCACCACCGCCAATGTTACCGATACCATACCGGCGCCTCTGCTGGACAGGATGGAGGTGATGGAGCTGCCAGGTTACATAACCAGTGAGAAGGTTCAGATAGCTAAGAAATATCTTATACCGAGGCAGTTCGAGAAG
>WJIX01000085.1 GCA_014730075.1 bacterium
CCTCTATAATAACCTGGGGAGATTCGAGGGAAGGGTTGAGATAAAGATCCCATATTTTTATGAAAACCCGGAGCTCCTTGCCAGGAAAGGGCCTGAGACTCCGGAGATATTCCAGGCACGGGAGAAGGGGACTCTCTCCAGGAGGGTGGATGAACCGGGGGATCTCCTGGTTGCCCGGGTTGAAGGGGGCAGGATAGCGGGTTCTTCCTCTCCTTTCCTGAGCGCCGGTATTAAGCTGCCCACCGGGGGCGGGGATTGGTTTGAACTGAGGATCCAGGATAAAGACTACCGCTGTATCTACGCCGGGGAGGGCAGCCAGGGCTACCTGGTCGGGTACGGGATAAAAGGGCTGTCCAGGAAGGTCGCGGAATGGGCTACCCTGGTATCGATAGAAGTCTTCCTGACCATTTTTTCGATGTTTGTACTCTTTCTGATACGCAAGCTGCCCATTCTGGGGAGCGTGACACCCAATGTCTACTTCCCGCGTGCGCTCGGGTTCAAGCAGAAGCTGCTTCTCTCCTTCTTTGTGGTTTCGATTATTCCGGTGGTGGCAATGGGTATCTTTTCCAACCGTTTCATAGAGGAGCGCTACAGGGAGCAGGCCCGCCGTGAAGCCAGGACCGGGGTTAGGGGCGCCGGTTCGCTGATGAGGCATTCGCTGATATCGGAGGCGGAGCTGTTCGCGGGGAGCCAGTACCTCAGCGATATACTCAAGGGGAAGAAGGACCCGGAGATAAGAGATGTCTCCCGAGGCGAGGCCCCCCGGTTTACTCTCTTCACCGAAGATGAAGTTCTTCTGGATGAGTCTCTGACTAACTTCAACACCGCCCAGGCCCGCAAGCTGCTGGAGGGTAGCGGCTGGCGTGATGTTACCATAACCTACCTTCCCCCCAGGGTTTTCGGGGGCGTGGTTATACCGATTTCCATCCCCGACGGCGGTGAGGGGTACCTCTATTACCGACGTGTGCTTGACGACCAGTTTATCGAAGGGATATCCCAGGTACTGGGCAAGGATGTGAACCTCTATTACCGGGGACTGCTCAGGGCCTCCAGCAAGAGGGACCTCTTCTCGGCCGGATTTCTCAGTTCCCTGCTTTCCCCTTCCCTGTTTCTGAATATCACCCTGGGAGGAAGCGAGATCGATATCAGCACCGAATCGGTGGGAGAGTATTCCTACCAGGTGGCAAGCATTCCGGTGAATCCCCTGCGGGGAGATTCTCCGGCCGTACTCTCTGTTCCGATGATCTATCAGCCCGCCCTGGTGCAGAGCGAGAAGGACAAGACATTTGGCCTCCTTCTGGGCGTGCTGGCCCTTCTGTTCGCCGTTGCGGTTACCCTGGGGGTCTTTCTGGCTGAAAAGATATTCCGGCCGATTGCGCAGTTGAGGGAAGGAACCGGCCGTATCATGGAAGGGGACCTGGAGTTCAGGCTGGAGTCGGAGGCGCCGGACGAGATAGGCCAGTTCGTGGAATCGTTCAATTCAATGACCTCTGCGCTGGCATCTGCCCGGGAGAAGCTGATGGAGAGGCAGAAATACCTGACCACCGTAATGGACAATATAGGGACCGGTGTAATATCTTCCGGCAGCGATGGAAGGATAATGACCCTTAACCCCGCCGGGGAGAGTATACTCAACATATCGCATGAGGAAATAGTGGGGGACAGGCCGGCGATGATAGAGAGGAAGGGGCTGGGCAGGTTCTTTTCCCTGTTCAATATCGAGGAATCGGGAAGCCAGATGAGAGAAGTTTCTCTAGAGGTGGAGGGCAGGAGAAGAACAATAAAAGCTGTGGTTACGGCCCTTTCCACCAGCCATGAGAAGCTTGGAAAGGTAATCGTTTTCGATGATCTCACCGAGCTGATAGAGACCAAGAAGCTGTCCGCCTGGGTTGAAATGGCCAGGCAGATAGCGCACGAGGTAAAGAATCCGCTTACCCCCATCAAGCTCTCCGCCCAATTCATGAAACGTGCCTATGAGAAGGGGGAAGGGGATTTCGTGGAGATATTCAACAGCAGTATAGAAACCATAATGAAGCATACAGATGTACTGCAGCGGATAGCCTCGGAGTTTTCCAGCTTTGGCAGGGTATCCAAGCTGAAGATCCAGAGCATACCGCTTGATGATTTTATCCTGGAACAGATAGCGGCCTACCGTGGTATGAATAATATAGAGATCAGGTTCCGCGGAGGGGCGGGGATTGATGTGCTGGCCGACATGGAGGCGCTGAGGAAGATAATCAGCAACCTGATAGAGAACGCCATAGAGGCGCTCGAAGAGAAAGGCGAAATAGATATTGAAACATCCGCCAGGGATGGGCTTGGAGTAATAAGGGTATCGGACACCGGGCCCGGGCTCTCCGGGGAAATAGTGGACAAGCTGTTCGAACCGTATTTCTCCACCAAGACCACCGGTACCGGGCTGGGGCTGGCCATATGCAAGAACCTGCTGGACCAGATGGAGGGAAGCATAGTTCTCAGAAACCGTGATGATGGCGCCGGGGTTGAGGCCCTGGTTAAACTGCCCCTTGCGGCCGGTGAGGTTGAACGGCAGTGAGCGTGATGCATAAACAGAGCAAGTTAATACTCATGGCGGCGGCCGCAGCCGCTCTTTTTGTCACGGCGGGGTCCGCCGCCGCCTCTGATTATCCGGAGCAGGTCAAACTGACCGTGGGCAGGGTAAAGTATGGGGGAGGGGGAGACTGGTACAGTGATCCTTCCTCACTGCCGAATCTCCTGGCTGAGTTCAGGCGAAGGACCGGGATCGAAACGGCCCCGGCGGAGAAGGTGGTAACCCTGACCTCCCCGGAGCTTTACCGGTATCCATTTCTCTATATCACCGGGCACGGTAACATTGAATTAACTTCGGAGGAGCTGGATAAACTCAGAAACCATCTTCTCGGGGGAGGATTTCTCTATGCGGATGACAACTACGGGATGGACAAATCTTTCCGCAGGATGGTCAGAAAGCTCTTCCCGGAGAGAAATCTGATGCAGGTCCCCTTCTCCCACCCGATCTACCATTCGGTGTACGACCTCAAGGGCCCGCCCAAGATACATGAACATGACGGCAATCCACCCATGGGGCTGGGTATATTCGAGGGGGACAGAATAATCCTTTTCTATACCTTCGAAAGCGATATCGGGGACGGGCTGGAAGATGCTTCGGTGCATGGAGACCCTCCGCAGCTGAGAGAGCAGGCATTAAGGATGGCGGTTAATATTCTGTATTACGCGCTGACCCGTCAGAGTTATACCGGAGATTAGGTTATGGATGGTAAGAACAGAAACGGATTCAGGGAAGAGCTGAAAAGACTGGCCGCCCGGAGGAGGTACGCCCTGATAAGGGGATTTATTTCGGTGCTCTTCTGCTCGGCCATTTTCATCTTCCTGTTGCTGCTACTGTTAAACAGTTTTTTCTCCGGCCTGAGATACTTTCCTTTCGTCGCTTTTGTCCTGTTCTGGGCAGGGGTGGCGGTTTCTCTGGTTCTGGCAGCCGCTCCCGGGTATTTCCGGCCAGCCGGGAGCAGGAAGCTGGCCGGGATACTGGACCTGAAATCGGGCAGGTACAGGTCCCTGATCCGCTCCGCCGAAGAATTCTCCGTGAGCCCCGGTGAGTATTCACCCTACCTGGTAACCGGAACGATTCGGAAGGCAGCCGAGAGTCTCAGAAATATCGGCCGCGGCAATCCCTTCGAGGCGGAAGGGCGGCCGGGCTGGGCGGCGGCCGGAATGATACTCTGCCTGCCGGTTATTCTTTATCTAATCCTGGCACCGGCAAGCACCTTCCAGGTAGTTTCCGTTATAACTGACCCGGGGATATCTTTCAGGGGAAAGGGGCAGTCCAATATACTGGTCAGTTCCGGTAATATCCAGGTGCTGGAGGGCACTCCTCTGACCGTGGAAGGGATACAGATGAGCTCAGGAACCGGGGAGGTGTTTCTGAGAACCAGGTATGCTGACGGAATATGGAAAGAACAGCCGGTAAAACCGGACAGCACCACCTATTCGGATCTGCCCGCCAGGGTATACCGGAAAAGATTCAAAGATCCTCGTTCCGGTTTTGATTACTGCTTCAGAGAGGGCAAGTTCTTCTCAGATACCATGAAGGTTGAAATAATCCGCCGTCCGGTAATCAACAGGATAGGAGCCCGGCTGGACTACCCCGGTTATACCGGCAGGGATGACGAGGTGATAGAGATGCTGGCGGGAAAGCTGGAGGCGCTTCAGGGGACCCGGGTCACCGTGGAGGGAGAGGCCAGCAAGGCCCTCCGGGGAGGTGAGATTGAATTTTCATCGGGGAGGAATATCCAGGTGATTTCTTCAGGCACAGATTTCACCGTTTCCTTCACCGCCTCACAGGATGATACCTTCTCGATCCGCGTCAGGGATTCTCTGGGATACGCCAGCCGCAGAAGAATTGCCTATCCTCTGGAGGTCCGAGAAGACCTGGACCCGGAAGTGGAAATCGAGTTCCCTCCTTCGGGGAAGCACCTGCCCCGCTCCATGATGGTGGATCTGCATTACCGCGCGGGTGATGATTTCGCGCTCTCGGGGGTGGAGCTCTTTTTCAGGAAGGCCGGAAGGGATGATGATTTCAGAAGAGAAACTCTTTATTCCGCGGACGGGGAAGGGGTCAGCGAGATAGAGGAGAGCTATTCCTGGTCCCTGGAGGGAAATCAGGTAATGCCGGGTGACCGGATCCTCTATTACCTGGAAGCCTGGGATAACAACACCCTTACCGGGCCGGGCCGGGCCCGTACCGGGACCAGGCACCTGCTGGTCCCATCGCTCTCACAGATGTACGCGGAGTACCGGGAGCAGGAATATGACCGCCGGGACGAGCTGGAGGAGATGTACGACCGGGGTGAGGAGGTAAAGAAAAAGCTGCGGGAACTCTCGCTCAAGTTCAAATCGGAGGGGGAGATGAACTGGGCCAGAAAGAAGGAGGGGGAGGAGCTGATCAGGAAGTACCGTGAGATGAGGGAAAAGGTTTCTGAGGTGGTCTCCGGGTTCGAGAAATCGCTTAATACCCTGCAGCAGAACAGGATGACATCGATGCAGATAGGCAGGAAGCTGGAACAGATACGGGACCTTCTCTCCCAGATAGAGAACCGCAAGCTGACCGAGATGATAGATAAGATGAACCGGATAATGAACGAGCTCTCCGAAGAGGAGATCAACTCAGCCATGGATGAAGTGGAGAACACCATGGAGGAGATGATGAAGAGCATGGACAGGACCATAAAGTACCTGCAGGATGTAATGCGGGAGGAAAAGCTGGAAGCGATGATGCGGAGGATGGAGGATATGCTTGAGAAGCAGAAGCAGCTGCGGGACTCGACCATGACCGAGGACCCACGCGACCTGGCCGGGGATCAGGAGAAGCTTGCCGCCGAAGCTGAGGATTTCGAGAAGGAGCTGGAAGAGTTCATGAAAGCCCGGGAGGACCCGGATGGTGAGCTGAGCAAGAGGGCCCGGGAGTCCGATCTTGATTCGTTGATGAGTGAAGCGGCCGGCCAGATGAGCAGGAGCCGGCGTGACAGTGCCACATGCAGCCAGCAGAGCGCCGTGAACGAGATGCTGAACCTCTACACCTGCATGGGGAACTGCCAGATGAAGATGAATATGAATATGGATGAGAAAATGCGGCTGGCGATCGAGAGGGCCGCCGGGGAGCTGGTTCAGGCTTCCAGGATACAGGAGGAGGTGCTGAGGGGCCTGGATGGCAGAGGTGACAGGATAGAGGTGATAGACAGGCAGCTGGTGGTCAAGGGAGCGGTCAGGCGGATCACCAACAACCTATATAATGCGTTCAGCGGAGTTTCCTTTGCGCTGAGGAATGTTTTTCTGCAGCTCGGATCAGCCTCCTCACACATGGATAAGGTGCTGAGGGCTTCGGAGAACTTCAGAGATCCGGGCGAGCGGAATCACGCCGAGCGCGCCATGACCAGCCTGAACAGGGCGGTAATGGAGATGCTGAAGGCATCTTCATCCCAGAGCAGCTCCTCCGCCGGGATGAGGCAGAAGATGAGAGGGATGATGAAAAAGCAGTTCTCCCTGGATAACCAGCTGCGCCAGATGTACAGGAATGGGAACCGGTCATCTCTGTCCATGGCTGAGAGGTCGGAGATGGCCAGAATGGCGGCAAAGCAGCGGAAGCTTGAGGATCTGATGAAACAGATCGAGGCCCAGAGCTCCGGGAAGGATGATCTGCTCGGGGATATTACCGGGCTTTCCGAGGAGATGGACAGCGTGGCGGCCCGGATGGAGAGGGGGGAGCTGGACCAGGATCTCATGGACAGGGAGAACAGGATACTCAGCAGGATGCTTCAGGCGCAGCGATCGATCAACCGGCGCGATTACAAGAAGAAAAGGGCAAGCAGGAGCGCCGATTTCGTCTGGGGAGAGGAAAGAGAAGTCTATCAGGCCGGAAAAGAGGAAGAAGAGAAACTCCTGAAGATGATACGGGAAGCTATGAAGGAGAAGGGGCCCAGGGAGTACCGGGAGCTTATCAGGCTCTATTTCCGGGCCCTATCCGAGAGAGTCAGAGAGGGGGCTGAGAGGTGACCATTATGAGCGGAAGATTGCGCAGTATATCTCTGCCCCTGCTCATTGCGGCTCTGGCCCTCGTGGCGACAGCCCCGCCGTCGAAAGCCACCCCTGCGGCAGAGCAGGAAGAACCCCTGCAGCGAAAGAGCGATGTGGAGCTTAAGGTCCTTCTGGCCCAGAAGCTTCTCCGGGACGGCAGGACGGGCGAAGCGCTCAATATCCTGCAGCCGCTGTACCGGAGTGAAAATGACAGGGAGATGGTGTGGCAGCTGTTGGTTGCGGCATATGTAAAGTCCGGCGCCCCGGAGAAGGGCCTGAGACTGCTGGAGAACAGAATCAGGGAGAAGGGCAGCACCATCCAGCTTCTCAAGGCGCTGGGGGGAGTGTATAAGGAGATGGGAGACCTCAGGCAGGCGGAAGAGACCTGGATGCGGATCCTGGAGGATGGAGAAGAAAAGGTCAGGTATTATAATGAGGTGGCTGATCTGCTCTGGGAGGCCGGGCGTTACCAGAGGGCCATAGAGGTGCTGCGGGAGGGGGCCGGATACGACCGGTTTCACGGCAGCTACATGAAGAAGATTGTCAGGTGGGAGATGCTTCTGAACCGCAACCGGGATGCCTTCCGGGACGAGCTGGATTATCTTCTCAAAAAGCCGGTAAAGAATATCAGGAATGCTGACCGGCTGGTCCAGATTTTCGCAGCCGCGGGAAAGGATACTTCCCTTATATCGAAGGTCGACTCTGTCTCCTCGGCCCACCAGAGCGGGACCTGCGTGCCCCGCCTGGTCGAGTGCGTGCTCTGGGCCATTTCCGGAGATTTCAAGCGCGCCTCCGGTATAATCGCCCGGACCGGATGCGCACAGCAGTCAGATTATATCTCATTCATATCACTGCTGAATATGGTGGAGCGCCGGGAGTGGGGCTCTGAACTGGAGCAGTTCCATGCCGCGGTAATAGAACATTTCCTATCGCAGTACGGAGATAGCAGGATGGCTCCCCGCCTCCTCCTGGAGAAGGCCTCCCTGATCTTCAGCAGCGCAAAGAGGGAAGGTAATCCGGCCGGGATGGACCGGGCTTCTGGTCTGGCGTCACAGGTTCCGGAGCACAGATTCGGACAGCCATTCAGGGAGAAGGCGAATCTCCTGATGGCAAGGATAGAACTTGAGGGCAGAAATAATCCGGAAGAAGCGGTCAGAATCCTGGAAGGGTCCGGGTGGAGGCAGAGAAGGTTGAAGCAGGATGGATTGGTTCTTCTTGCCCGGGCCTACTCTCTCTGCCGGGAGTGCCCGGAAGCGGAGAAGCGGCTCCAGAAACTCACCGAAAACGCCGAAGTCAGGGTGGCCTCCGAGGCGCTGTACCGGCTAGCGGAGCTGTTGATGTACTCCGGCAAATACCAGAAGGCAGCCGAAAAATTTGCCGCCGCGGCAAAAAAAACACCTGAAGGGGCCAACTCCAACGATGCCCTGGAGCTGGCCATAATAATCAAGAAGGGGCTGAGGGATAACAGCCTCAGGGCCCTGGAACTGATAGCAGAAGCCGGTTATCTGGAAGCCCGCGGAGATTCCGCCCGGGCGGCTGACTCGCTCGATCTGGCGGCGGACAGTTTTCCGGAATCCCCCCTTGCGCCGTACGCGGCCCTCCGGAGCAGCTCACTGAAGATGGCCGCAGGAAGGCCGGATGAGGCGAAGAAAGAGCTTGCCGGGGTGGCAGAGGGTCACCCCAACAGTATATACGCCCCCAGGGCATTGGAGCGCCTAGGGGACATGGCTGCCGTGGAAGACCCATCTGAAGCGCTCCGGCTGTTCAAGACAGTGATAGACCGCTATCCCCATGATCCATATATAGACAGGGTAAGAAACAAGTACGTAAAATTGGGCAAGGAGCTCCAAACGGAATAAGAAGGGAGAAGTCAGGCCTTGAGACTATTCATTATAGCGCTGCTTATGCTGTCATCTGCGGCCCCGTTCGGAGGAAGCCTCCGGGCTGAATATCTGGTTCCGATGGACCTCTCTCAGGCCAACCACCTGAAGGCATACGGACTGGTATATCATTCTCTCAAATCCGGTTATCAGGCGAAGTGGCTGCTTAATTACCGGGGAGGATCATTCCTGCTGCCCTCTGAGGCAGAGATAACCGCTGAGGCAAGGGCCAGGGGAGTGGGTATTGAAGAGATTGACGGGAATCAGATCTCCTCGATATACCGGGAGATAGAGAACGGGAACATGGAGTCGGTCCTTCTGGAGAAAACCCCCCGCATAGCGGTGTACGCTCCTCCCAACAAGCAGCCCTGGGATGACGCGGTGATGATGGCGCTGGAGTATTCCGACATACCTTATGATCAGATCTACGACAGGGAGGTCATTGGCGGGGATATCACCGGGTATGACTGGATTCATTTACACCATGAGGATTTCACAGGCCAGTACGGGAAGTTCTACGGGAGTTACCGGAACTCGGAATGGTACGTAAAACAGCAGATTCTGTTCGAGAGAATCGCCTCATCTCTGGGATACAGTAAGGTCTCGGAGGAGAAGAAGGCGGTGGCCGGGGTTATCCGCGAGTATGTAAGGCAGGGAGGATTCCTTTTCGCCATGTGCAGCGCCTGCGATTCATTCGATATCGCCCTTGCAGCCATCGGTGTTGATATAGTGCCCAGTGAGTATGACCACGACGGAATGGACCCGAACTACAGCAGCAAGCTCGATTATGGAAACTGCTTCGCCTTTGAGAATTTTACCCTGATTGCCGATCCCTACGTATACGAGTACTCTGATATAGATATGACCGAAGTGGCAGCGAAGAGGGGGGAGGCGAACGATTATTTTACCCTTTTCGATTTCTCCGCAAAGCATGACCCGGTCCCGACCATGCTGGTTCAGAATCATGTCTCGGTGATTAAGGGTTTCATGGGCCAGACCACCTCCTTCAGGAAATCGCTGCTCAAGAAGAAGGTCCTTATCCTGGGAGAAGTCAGGGGAGCCGGAGAGGTCCGGTATATCCACGGCAATTTCGGCAGAGGGACCTTCACCTTCCTGGGCGGTCACGATCCGGAGGATTATTACCACTACGTGGGCGATTCTCCCACCCGCCTGGAGAGACACCCCAACTCCCCCGGTTACCGGCTTATACTCAACAATATCCTCTTCCCCGCCGCGGAGAAGAAGGAAAAGAAGACCTGAAGCCTCACCGGTCTTTATCCGGTTCTTCCAATTCTTTATTGCCATTCTAATTCACGGGAAATTTTCTGAATCTTCTCTTGTTCTCCTGTTGTTCTGTCTGTAAACTGGAAAAATCTCATTAGGACAGGACAGTGATTTTTAGCGAACCTGAGGAGGTCTATGAAATGAAAAGGGTTTTCCCCCTGCTTCTTATCCTCCCCCTTCTGGTTTCGGTTCCGGCAGTGGCTCAATACAGCGTGCCGCACGGAACATTCAGCTGCGGGGGCACGGTAAGAAGCGGATCATATTATAATTATGACACCGTGGGGCAGGCGGCTGCCAGCACCATGAGTGGCGCCAGCTACCAGGCCAGGCTCGGATTCTGGTACATGGCCGGACTCGAATCAGCGGTTGATGTGGCAATTCTGTCATTTGAGGGCCGTTATGAAGATGATGCGGTCCGGCTCTCCTGGAGGGCGGATATCGACACCCCCTTTGAC
>WJIX01000086.1 GCA_014730075.1 bacterium
ACCTGCTTCTGCCTCTCGCTTTCATACACGGCTATCCGATCGGCATGACCCTCGGAGGGACCGGCTTGAGGTATCTCTGGCAGGGGCTTTTCGTTGCGGCGGCGCTCTTTTATATATGGCGGATCCTGGCGAGGCTGGGGGTCCTCGGATACCAGTATGAGGTGACCAGTGCCCGTCAGGCCGCTGCGGGAGTCACCGACATTACCATGCGGCCGCTCAGGGGATGGCTGAGGCCGAATGCTGCACAGTTCGCATTCTTCAGGCGCTGCCGAGTCTGCCCATCCAGGCCTTTTACCATCTCAAAGTACCATCCCGGCAGCGGGGAGATTTGCATAACAGTCAAGGCCTTCGGAAAAGAGACCACCCGGTTTCAGAAGCTGAAGAAGGGAGACCGGATCCTGGTGGATGGTCCCTACGGTATCTTCGGAAGGGAAGCCTTCACCACGGATCGCCCCATCGTGATGCTGGCCGGGGGAATCGGAATTACTCCATTCAGGAGGATCATTGACAACCTTGCGGAGATGCCTGATCGCGAGGCATACCTTTTCTGGGGCAACCGGTTCGAGGAGGATATAGCACTGCGCGAGGAGATCGAAGGGGCGGGTCACATCGAGGTAGTACACGTGCTGAGCGGGATCGAGACGCATGAGGAGCTGGAGACCGGATATGTGGATCTGGATCTGCTGCGCCGGCGCCTCGGAGAGGAGCTATCCCGCTTTGAGTTTTTTGTTTGCGGACCGCCGCCGATGATAATTAAACTGGAGGCCGACCTGCTCGATGCCGGAGTTCCTGATTCACAGATTCATCATGAGCTCTTTTCCTATTAGAAAACCCAGATGACAGGCCGGATATGTTTCAGTAATAAGTGGCCTGTGAGTGCGGCTTGTGAAGAAACCTCATAAAACGTTTATACTCCATTATCCGGATTCATTCACCAGGATAAAGATAACGGAAATCAATGGACAGGCCGGTTGCTCCGATTGGGGTGAGGCAATCGCTGCCGCCTGCGGTGCAGGGGTCTGCCTTCCAGGCGGAGCTGTCCGGATGTTGCAACCGGTCAGCATGAGAAAATTTGCTGGTGTTCATGACAGCAGCTGCTTCCGGGCCTATTATCTTCCCGGAAATCTCTTTCGGTTCCTGGTTGATTGCCCTATTTTAATCAGGTGGGGGCATCTCCCGCCTGAAAGAATACAGAATTATTCTTTATTGAGAGAAACCAGCCACAATCTGCTGTTCAAGGTTTAAAACTTGCATGCGATGTACATGATTGTAGAGATAAAGTTGCACCAGAGGAATATTCATCTGGCATCATGAGTCCCAGAGGGTGCCTGTAATGCGCAAACATCTATTCATATTGTCAGTTATCAGCGGCCTTACCATACTCTCCGGATGCAGCAGTGATATTACGCACCAGGAGCCCGAGGATGGCTCCTCTTTCAATAATCGTGCAAATCCCCTTATTAATTATATCCAAAGCAACTGGACAGATGGCGACAGAACCGGTACCGGCGGGTTGCATTACAGTCATATAAAGGTAGCGGGGCACAATTGGAGGAATCTTTCCGGGCAGGACGATGGTGCGGATCAGGCTGAATTCGTGGTCGATAATTTTGATCTTTATATATGGGGCGGATCGATAGTTGGGGACCATGCTCAGGGACAGTATCAGGACTTCATCTGGCTTTCAACGGTACAGGGGCCATATATAAGCTCCAGGTTTGATTCCCTTCAGACTGTCAGCTGGCTGGCTGATTCATCTAGAAATACGGGAGGGTATTCCTGGGACGATATTACCATGCACTTTAAATACAATTGGACCAGCCCCGGGGGTATTGTTTATCAAGGCTGGAATCCGGCAGATAATATGGACGGAGACGAGTGCAGAGATGTAACAGAAGCGAGTGATTCGACAAGGACGGCTGAATGCATTCATGATTCTGAGATGTACGGTTATGAGGGTACATCTGACCGGCAGTGGTGGAATTACCTGAAGATTATGCATGAAGGAGCTCTTGAGATGATTACCGATATAATGCTGGAGAATATGCGGAATCAGAGCTACCGCATGAAGGGTGAATACCATGACAACAGGGGAATGCTGGAAACTTCAGATTTTGGTATTCAGAACAGTTTTACATATGAGAATGAGGATCTTCTTTCAGCAAACAGGGAATACTATAAGGACAAGCTTGAATCGGTGCCTACCATGGCTGCTGATTATATTGAACCTGAGGCGGAGTGGATGAATCTCCATTTCTGCAATATGGGCTCTCCATACCATATCTGTGAGAAATCCTCTCCATCAAAGGAGTGGGTCTTTACTTACCTGGAGAATATACGCCTGGAAAACTGGCTCTTGACCAGCTATCCATATTATTCCTATCTGTACCTGACGACGGATATGAGGCAGGATTATCTGAACTGTCCTCTTGTCAACTGGCTTGAGAAGGGAAAGGGTATAATTTTCTGCGTGAAGGAAAATTACCCCGGGAGCGACAGGGGCAGGCTGTTTTCTCTGGCTACTTTCTATATGATTAATCATCAGCTGGCTTTTTACGGGTATAAAGCTGTGAATTATCCCCCCGGGGAGCATCTTTCAGACTGGAATTGGAACCGTTACGTCCAGTTCCATATAGGGCAGCCGGTCGTTAATACCCTTGGGCTTGATGATTTTCGGGGCAATTCCGGTACTGATCGCTACTTCGTCTGGAAGGAAAGCGATGAGTACGAGATACTTGGAAGGGAGTACCGGCGGGAGGACGGGCTGCATGTGCTGGTCCTTTCCAAGTTGATGGCAGAGGGGAGGGAAGAAGGAGCTGATCCTACCACCCACCTTCTACCCGGATGCTACCAGGCCGTTCAGCCCGATCTGAGCCTGGGGGCGCCGACAAGGGAGATTACCCTCTGCAACAATGCAGGTGCTATTCTGGTGGCGACTGATGGCTGCCAGGCTCCCCCGGGGGTAGAATTCTCCGCAGACAGGACCTTCGGATTCATACCACTGACCGTGGAATTCAGAGATAATTCAAGCAATTTTCCGACTTCCTGGGAATGGGAATTTGGAGACGGGGGAATTTCCACGGATCAGAATCCCCGGTACACCTATGATCAACCGGGGGTATACACCGTATCACTTACAGCCACAAACTGCGACGGCAGCGGCACCAGAACAGAAACTTCCTTTATCATAGTTAATGAAAATGAAGACGCGGGGGGCAGGGTTGATCCTCACCAACCCTGATCAGAGGTAGATGATCCTATCCTTTCTTCAGCATTCGGCCGAACCTCTCTATGGTCAGGGGGGCAGAGCCCTCATAATGGTTATTGATATTTACGGTCACCTCAATCCCTCTTTCTACCATATCCCTGACCATAGCAGCTATTTCTTCCAGGTCCTCTCGAGGTTCGACCAGCCTGTTCCATTTCTTGCCGGTCTTCTTTTCGATATCTTTTCTGTCCCCGCCGATCAGCCGGATCACTGAGCCTCCGGACAGCAAATCACCGTGCTTCTCGTAGACCTGGTATATATGGGGCATATATATCTTCTCACTGAATACGTGCATAATCCTGCTCTCCCGAAGGAAATCAAAATACTCCCCGTGAAGGTAGTTACTGTTTCTGGTTTCGATAGCGAGCGGTATTTCTTCCGGAACGCCGGTGACGAAGCTCTCCAGTGATCTGATAAAATGTTCCAGCGAGGGCATCTTTTTCCTGTTCAGGTATTCGAACTGAAGCATGACGGCGTCGAGGCGGCCGGTCATAGGTTCGCCCGCCTCGAGGAATTCCGAGAAAAGCTCTTGCGAGAGAAAACCGGGATTTGGCCTGAGTTCAGTTTCCCCCTTGCGTTTTCTATGATGGGTCAGTGATATCGCCATGGGCAGCTTGCAGGTGAAGCTGAAATCCTCATCCACATTCTCCAGATAATCGAGGACAGTCTGCCGGTCTGGCATCCGGTAGAACCAGCTGTCTATTTCGGCTGTCCTGTACTTTCTGGAATATTCTATCAGATACTGAGCTGCCGTTCTGAAGGTTCGGGAATAGACCAGCCCTACCCATGATTCGAATTTCCAGGAACAGGTTCCTGCCTTTGGATCAGCCATTGATTTATTCCTGTTCAAAGATGGCGGTCTTTCCATAAGTATAAGGGATGATATCTCCAGTGTGACAGCCTGAATTTATAAAAGTATGAATAATCCGATCACTGGAGAATCGATAACATCTTACAGGGTATGATGAGACAATAATGTTATGTTGGTACAGCTTGCCGGGAGTGAAATGAGGCGATTGCCGGGAATTGCAACTGGCGGAGATTATCAGGAGCAATTACCGCAGTATTTGTATATCGGGAAGTGATATTGTAATATGGTTCTATAAAGAACAGAAATAGCTGTTTGGGTGGATAGAGACAGGAGAAAATTAATGAAAGTAGTTGCTATCCAGGGTAGTCCCCATAAGGGGAACACATATGAGCGTGTGGAAAATTTCGCCCAGGCTCTCTCCGAGCATGGCGAGATCGAGTTCGATCATATTGCGCTCAAGGACTCAGATCTGAAACCATGCCAGGGATGTTTTCTCTGTTTCACCCGGGGTGAAAGAGCCTGCCCGCTGAATGATGATATTAAATCCATACGGATTAAACTGGATGAATCTGATGCTGTTATCTTTGCCACACCTGTCTATTCGATGCAGATATCATATCTTCTCAAGATCTTCGTGGACCGAATGGCGTACACATTCCACCGGCCCCGCTACTTCGGGAAATATGCCGTGGGGCTGGCGGTAACGGGGGCTGTCGGGTTAAAGGAAACGCTCGATTATATCAGCATGTTCTCTGAGGCGTGGGGATTTGAATATCTCGGCGGACTCCGCTATGTTGACCCGCCCGGGGGAACCGGGATACCTCGTTTTGCCGGTAAGAAGGACCGCTGCCGGGAGCTCGCCGGCGAGCTCTATATGAGAATGAAAACAAAACCGCAAAGAAAGCTGAAGCTCAAAGATCATATGGCATTCCATATTATGCGCACCGTGTATGGACGGATGGAGAAATACTCACCAACTGATTATGCCTACTGGAAAAGCAGGGGATGGCTGGAACCGGGCGCCCGTTATTTCTTTGAGAATGCTGGCACGGGATTCTTCAGGGGGCTGTACGCCAGGATTGTGGCCAGGCTGATGGCCAGGAAGATGGA
>WJIX01000087.1 GCA_014730075.1 bacterium
GACCCTCTCCTGCTCTGGCACAAAGGCCTCCCGGGGTACATTTCTCATCGCTTCCAGTACGCGGCTGTCCCTGAGGCCCCTCTTCTCTAACTGGGACCTTACCATTTCCTCCCGCTCTTTCACCGAGCTTGCATCATCAATCCAGTCTTTTCCGGACAAGTTCCTCCCCTCTCTGGAGTGTTTCCTTCAATCTGGAGGGATCACCCCCGCCCCCTCTGGCGAAATCACCGCTTCCTCCACCCCTGGCACCCATGACTTCAGCCGCTTCTTTCAATATCTCAGACATATCCAGATCCAGCCCGGGAGAGCACGCGAATACCAGAGCCGGTTTATCACCACCCACCCCCAGAAGTATTATCTCCACACCATCTTCCCTCATCTCCCCGGCCATCTTTCCCAGAAGAGCCGGTTCCACATCCTTCAGTTCCCTGTTTACCATTGAATGCCCCGCTATCTCACCGCCTGCATCCAGCGCCTGGGCCCTGCTGGAGGCAATCTCCTCCTTGAGGGACCTTACCTTCTTCTTCAGATCTATGTTCTCAGCTGAAACCTTTTCCACCATTTCCACCAGACCGGTATGTGAAGTGCTGAAAACAGATGCTGTCTCTGACAGTATACGGGACTTATCAAGGTAATCGGCCAGCGCCCTGTAGCCACAGAGGAATTCGATCCTGGTATTCTTCCTGACCCTTTCCGTTCCGGTTATCTTTATGATACCTATCTCTCCTGTTCTCTGAGTGTGGGTGCCGCAGCAGGCATTGATATCCACACCTTCGACCTCCACCAGTCTGATGCTGCCTGCTGCCGGCGGCGGCTCGGAGCGGGGTTGATAACCGTACCTTCTCCCGATGCCTTCAAACTCCTCTCTGCTGACCTCTGAAGTGTTTACCGGAAGATTCCGGTATATCAGGCGGTTTGCCCTCAGCTCAGCCTGACGGATGATTTCCGCTGAAGGAGCTTTCCCCTGCAGGTCTATGGTGGAAGCCCTTTCTCCCATGTGGAATCCTGCTGTGGAAAGGTGGGCAAGATCGAGAAATACCCTGGACAGGATATGCTGGCCGGTGTGCTGCTGCATATGGTCGAATCTCCGCTTGAAATCTATAACCCCCTCCACCTTATCACCCACACTGAGAGATCCCTCCACCAGGTGGCCAACTCCCCGGTCCGTTTCCCTGACCTCCGTAACCTTCCTTCCCGACAGCGTCCCGGTATCTGATGGCTGACCGCCTGATTCGGGGTAGAAGGAGGTACGGTCCAGGTATACCATGCTCTGCGACTCAGAGACCTGTTCACTCCCGGTTACCATAGCCGAAAACTCACTGCAGTAGGGGTCCAGCAGGTATATCCTCTTTTCTGTTTCCATTACTCTCCAATATTGTCAGTCTGTACTGTTCCGGCGCACTTATCCGTATACGAAATAACCGAATACAGCCGCGGCTATTATAATAAAAACCGGCTGTACCTTGAGAAAGTAAACCAGGCCGAAGGTCAGGGCCGCTATGACAAGGGTGTCCCAGGAGATAACCGAATTTGGCGACAGGTGGGCTACAGTCACCATCAGCAGCCCTATTACCACCGGCCGTATCGCCCTTATCATACCCTCCACAAAATCAACCTCTCTGTACCTGTAATATATTACCATCAGAGCAACTATCAGTATGCTAGAGGGAAGTAGAAGCCCGGAAAGAGCCAGAAATGCACCTAACGGACCGGCAGTCTCGTTGCCTACGTAGATAGCCATCTTGGTAGTTATCGGACCGGGGAGTGTACTCGCCATTGCCAGAGTGTCCACAAATTCGCTGGCACTCATCCAGCTGTGGTTATGCACAACCTCCATCTCCAGTAGAGGCAGCATCGCGGGGCCGCCGCCGTAACCGAACAGCCCTACCTTGAAGAACGCCAGAAATACAGACCAGTAAATCAAATCCAATCTTTCCCGCGTCAAAAGATGATCAAACGCATGCCATGCAGGTAAAAAGGTTAACTGAATTAAAGGATATAGACAATATATTTATCCGGGGTGAATATTTATTTATCTATCAGGATGGTCCTTTTCGCGTGCCTGTATATGAACTGTGGGATATCGGCTATTTTCAGGGTGGTATCCGCCGCTCCTATTCTCAGCGCGTTCAGCGGCATCCCCACTGAAACTGAAAACATGGGGTCCTGAACCGCGGTGATTGCTCCCGATTCCTTTATCTTCTTCAGCCCGGCCACCCCGTCATTACCCATGCCGGAGAGGAGTATTCCCACCGACTTATCTCCCACCGCCCTGACCATTGATTCGAAGAAGAGATCAATGGAAGGCATGGCGCCCACTACCGGGCCGGTCTCACTATCAAAATCGAACATCAGCCTGTTCAGCTTGCTTTTCAGGATCAGGTGACATTCTCCCGGCGCGATATAGATGGTTCCCGGCTGCAGGGTTTCATTTTTCTCGGCTTCCTTTACTCTGACCGAGGTCTTACTGTTGAGGCTGGAGGTGAAAAATGAAGTAAAATAGCCGGGGATGTGCTGGACTATAACAATCGGCCACGGGAACGAATCATCCAGGAAGCCGACCAGCCTGGCCAGCGCCTTCGGGCCGCCCATGGAGGAACCTATCCCCACGCACCTGATCCTCCCTATCTCTTCTTCGGAAAGAGAGATCTTATTGCATGGCGTTACCGGTTCCTTCTTTCCGGGACTGAAACTCCGTTCGGTTCTCTCTGCTCCCGATTTCATGGCATTCTCTTTCTCCAGTTTCGACCGGCATGCCTCGCCGACAATCTCCAGTATCCTGTTCTTCATCTCTATGAGGTCTTTGGGATTGCCGGTGGCCGGTTTGGGAAGAACTCCGAAGGCCCCTTCCTCCAGAGCCACCACCGCTGATATGGCCCCTTCCTGAGTATATGAGCTCAACATTATGATAGGTGCCCGAGAGAACTGCCTGATCCTCCTGAGAGCGCTGATACCGTCCATCCTGGGCATTTTAAGATCCATGGTAACCACGTCCGGGCTGGACAGCTTTACCATTCTGACCGCTTCCTCCCCGTCCGAGGCGATTAGAACCTCATCCACTTCATCGGCGGAACTGAGTATCCGGACCAGCACATTCCTCACATGCTCCGAATCATCCACACATAGTACCTTGAAACCCATAAATACCCTTCCAGGAGTTAAATCCTGATAACAGTGTTCTCGAAAACTTTCGACCCTTCGATGCTCAGTTCCAGGTCTCCGGTGTTGAGATCAAATTTTATTCCCCTCCTGCAATCCCCTCCCACATGCATTCCCACGATATCGTACTGCCTACCGATCAGTAACTTCAGGGCCTCCAGAGCCGTATGGCGTCCGGTATTAACCACCAGTCTGTTGCTACCCTTGATAAGTACCGAGCCTCCGGCCATCCTGGTCACCCAGTCGACATCTTCTCCCCCGAAACCGCGGAGGCTGTTTATCAGAGAGTCCAGCGCCGGTTTGACATATTTGGTGTCGTACATCCCTTCCCCCGCCATCAGAATATGTGCCATTCCGCCGACCTTCATCTCCCGGTTGTACAGAGTGACCGCCAGGCAGGAGCCCACTACGGTGAACAGCACTTCAGGTGCCTTGGCCACCATCACCTTTCCTATTCCCACGTATTTTCCGTTCTTTACCTGCTCCACAGCTCAGATTACTCCCGTACTCAATCTATTCCGCTCATTCTCCTCATGTAACTGATACCTTCCGACCGGATCAGCTCCGCTATATCGATCACCAGCACCACACTCCCGTCACCCATTATGGATACCCCGGAAATACCGCGGGTATTAATGAAAGTCTTCCTGACTTCCTTGATAACGACCTCTCTCTCCCCAATGAGCCTCTCCACAATCAACC
>WJIX01000088.1 GCA_014730075.1 bacterium
CTGATGACCTCGCAGGTATATTCAACATCCACCCAGTCGCCCTCGCCGTCCAGGCGGCGCACCACGAAGGGATTCCCCTCCATCGGGGAAGACCTTGCGAATCCATAACCCCTGAAATAGGGCACCCCCCTGGTATTGGCAGGAATAGTTATCCCCGAATGGATCAGAAATCCGGAAGCGCTTCCCACCAGGCAGGAACACCCGTTCAGCTTGTCCGATCCGGGTAACAGAAGGAGCGAAGCGGTGAGAATCATCACAATAATTCTTTTCATCCCTGGCGCCTTTCTGTCTGTAGGTGGAATCTCCCCCGCTAATTGAAGATAATATTCCGCTCCCCCGAAGTAAAGGAAGGCAGCTTTTCTGCCGAGGATGAGGAAGGGATATGCGGGGAGGGCCCGGAGGAGGTAATATGGAGTTTAATTTTTGCTTTAATCGAACTGATTGCATATCTTCAGTGCGTGTTCTTCTATTTGAGTCCGGCCGGTCCGGTCAGGGCCGGAACCGGCGGGATTAACCTTATCAGGGGAGTTGATGATGGACTGCAGGAAAAGGATGCTGGAAGCTCTAAATGAATGCGGCGAGGCCGCTCTCTTCTACAGCGGCATGAACATCCTGGAAGTTAATGAACTTTTCGCCGAAATGTTCGAAAAAACAGTGGCCGAATGCTCCGGGATGTCCATACTGTCGATCTGCCATAATGAATCGACCGAGAAGATCAGGGATTTCATTCACCGCAGAAAGACCGGCGACCCCAACGTCCCCATTCACTATCAGGCAAAGTTCGTAACTCCTTCGGACCCGGAGGTCACACTATCGCTGACCGTTCTCAAGCTGAGGGATGTTAAGAAAGCTGTCCTGGTTATAGTGCGGAAATAGCTCCTCTGGCTGGCCTTTTATCAGGCTGAACCATCGAGTAAACCAGTCTTTCTATACCCTGGACGTGGTCTGGCCGGTCATCAATATAAGTACTTATGTTCTTTGAATTTTCCATCTGAAAAACAGCTTATCCCACTTCCAGTTTAACAGGATTATAATACATTCTTGATTTCAAATAATAAGTGTCTGATTTCATAAAACTCTATCTCGACCAGGTTATGAACGGTCTCCAGATCACTCTGAAAGGTATGAGCGGCAGTAGGAGTGGTGCAGGCTTCTGGCCCTGTGCGCTTTCAACGGCAGGGGTATAAGCATTTGGTTATTTCAGCGAAAAGCTCTCATGTGTCCACGTTATTACCTCCTTGATCAGCTTCTTCTGGTTCTCGATTCTGAGGTCTTCCCAGCAGGTTCTCTCGTCCGGGACCTCGTCCTATCTCTTTTTCTCATACCAGGGCTTTCTCCTTAAAAAGATTTCCCTGCCACCGGCAGGTTCAGCCTCTTGCTCTTGTCGGATCTCTATCTCTTTTATTAACTCTTCCTTTAGTTCTTCTTCTTTCTCTTCCCAGCCAACCCGAACAGACTCCACCGCCCCCCGAAGAGCCGCTCACACCCGTTCCCCAGAACAAGGAAACTTCCTTAGATTAAGGAGTGGGTCATGATCTCTATTCATATTCCTGGGATCGCTTATTAAACTCCTTGTAATTAAATAGAATATATGCTAAAATAGCCTTCCGTACACTGGGAATTCGTTTTAATCAAATCAAATAATTGGAGGTGGTGATTATTGCAGAACTGATATATTTCTTGTTCCCCGCGTCGAATTAAACCGTCGGGGGAATTGATCAATTCTAATACATTCAACTTAAAGCTATTGCACAAAGCGGAGGGAACGCAATGAGGAAGATTTATATCGCAACAGTACTTATCCTGTTAATTTCGACTGCTGTCAGCATTTCAGCAGCACCCCAGAATGGAATATATTACCCCGCTATCGAGGGATGGACTACCTGGCAGACATACCGTAATGACGGAGATGGAGGAAATCCTGACGTCTACGGTGATGGGCCGCTGGAAGTTGGTAATGTTATAATGTGCTACCAGAGCCCGCTTTCCAGTAAACTTTACTACCTCTGCCCTAACACTCTGGTGGGAACAGTTGATCCGTCTACAGATCTTATCATATCAAGTGTTACACCGGACCCGCCGGTAACCGGTACCGTTGAAATTGAATTCCAGGGTGGAGAGCTCGAGATCAACGGATCCCTGTGGGGAGAATCGGCAATCTATATGGTCAACCTTGACGGCGCAACGGCGACCGCCCAGCTTGACCTGACCGATCCCAATGGCCCAACCGTAACCATGGAATTCGAGGCTACAGGATACTTTGTAGACTACCCAATGGTCGGAGCCAGATTCACCGCTACCTTTGTGGATAATGTGGCAGACGACATGGCCGGGTTCAGCGGAAGCCCCACTGCGGTAGAGATAGAAGTGGGAGCAACTGTAGACTCTGAAACTGAAAGCTGGGGGGCCGTGAAGAGCCTTTATCGCTAGGTTCACCTACATACATTGAAACAATTCTACCCCGGACCCGGTCGGTCCGGGGTTTCTATTTACAGCTGCCTTTATTCACAATGTTGATCAAAAAGATACTAAAATCAAGTTGGCTGAAAACTTGCGCGGAGTAGGCGCCATGCGCCGGAATGTCCATACTGTCGATCTGCCCTAATGCATCGACCGAGAAGATCAGGGATTTCATTCACCGCAGAAAGACCGGCGACCCCAACGTCCCCGTTCACTATCAGGCAAAGTTCGTAACTCCTTCGGATCCGGAGGTCAAACTCTCGCTGACCGTTCTCAAGCTGAGGGGTGCAAAGAAAGCTATCCTGGTGATAGTTCGGAAATAGCGCTGCTGGCTTGTCTCTTGTCAGCTTGATCCGGCGAGTCGACCAGGCTTGCCGTACCCTGGCCGCGATCTGGCTGGTTATCAATATATGTGTTTCTGTTCTATATTTCCCCCTATCTACGAAAAAGCTTAAAGCATTTCCTGTATAACATAGTTTTAAATATATTCTGCAAAAGCGAATAATTATATCTAATTATTTATTGACACGAATAACCGGTTGTGTTATAATGGGTTGCACATCTTGGGACAAATAAACACAAAATCAGCTGTTGAAAGGTTCTCTTAAAGAGGAAGGGTATCATGTTTTCATGTAACAGGTTCCTTTTAGGCCTGGCAATTGTATCTGTTATGCTCGCAGCCGGGGAGGATACAATTGCTTCATCCGGCATGGAATTGAATAATGAATTGCCGGGTAGCAATTCGTCCTCCATCTCTCCCAACAGAGATTCTGGTATTTATAACGGGGCTAACTTGAATGGGGACAGCAATAATCTGCCGTTGGTAGGAAGATGGGCATTCGGCCCCTGCAGGGCTGTAACAACTGATGGCCTCTACGTCTATATCTTAGATGGCGGGCAGATCGAAATACTGGACTGCACCAGCCCGGATGAACCGGAACTGGCCGGGAACTTTTTTCTACCTGAACCGGCAGAAGGAATTACAGTCTCCGGAAATTATGCCTATATAGCAGGAGCCGCAGCCTCTCTCAGGATAATTGATATATCCAACCCGGCTTACCCCTTGGAGGCATCCAGCTTCGATTCGACTGGTGTTTCAAGTGGCGTTGCAGTTGTCGATACTTTCGCCTATGTGGCTTCTTGTGGCCTGCCCCGGCTGAGAATAATAAATGTAGCAAAGCCGGACAGTGCGTTCGAGACAGGATCCTGCAGCTTGTCCCATTCAGCCACAGGCGTTGATGTGGCAGGTGATTACGCCTACGTGACCACCCTTGATTCCTGCTTGAGAATTATCAATATTTCTGATCCCGAAAGTCCCGTCGATACAGGGTACGTTAAAACTCCCGATATCGCCAGGGGGGTTGACGTTGCCGGAGATTACGCCTATGTCGCCGCAGATGATTCGGGCATGAGGGTCATTGATATTTCTAATCCGGCGAATCCATCAGAGATATCCCATTACCTGACTTTCAGCCGTTTATTTAATCTCTGTATCTCTGGCAATTATGCATATCTGGCCTATGGGACTTCAGGCCTGGAAATTGTCAATATTTCTGATCCGGAGAATCCATCCCAAACAAATTCTTACGATACAGATGACTGGGCATGGGACGTTTCAGTTTCTGGCGGTTACGCCTATGTGGCTGACAGAGACGGCTTCAGAGTAATAAGTGTATCGGATACAAATAATGTATATGAAGAGGGATTTTACAGCACCGCTGACAGAACAAGCAACTTGGCAATTTCTGATAATTATGCTTATCTCGCCGCCGGCCCCGATGGGATGAGAATTATCAATGTATCCGACAAATCCAATACATTTGAAACAGGGTGCCTGGAAACTCCGGATCACGCGATTAACATTGAAGTACTTGACAATTATGCTTACGTGGCCGCCTCTAATTCGGGACTCAGGATATTCGATATTACCAATCCCGCAAGCCCATACGAGACAGGGCATTGTGATGCTATAGGACAGGCCCGGGGAGTTGATATAGCCGGAGATTATGCATATGTCGCCGCCTCTGATTCTGGACTCAGAATAATTGATGTATCCAACCCCGATAACCCTATTGAGGCGGGATACTGGGATGCATTATCAGTAGATGCAATGGACGTTAAGGTAGCCGGAACCTACGCTTACGTAGCAGCTTCATTTAACGGCGGACTGAGAAAGATTGACATAACCGACCCGGAAAATCCGATCCAAACCGGATTTTATGATACGGGGGATGAAGCTCTGGGAGTTGATCTCTCGGCGAACGGCCAGGTTTATCTGGCAGATGGCTATGACGGCTTGTATATATTCGGTTCTCCATCGCAGACCGGAACAGAACCGCAAATTCTTCCTTTCTGTCTGAAGCTGCACCCTAATTATCCCAATCCGTTCAATCCTTCAACTACCATTGCGTTTACGCTTAATAGAAGAGCCCATGCAAAACTCGCTGTTTATGATGTTGAGGGGAGGCTTCTGAAAACATTATTTGACGGCGTGGTGGATGAGGGTTACAGGGAATTTGTCTGGCATGGGAAGAACAGAAGGGGCAGCCATGTCAGCTCTGGCGTCTATTTCTTTAAACTGGCCGTAGGGGACAGAACTGCTTCCACCAAAGCAGTTCTGCTCAGATAAGGATATCAGGCAAATCGGCAAAACCCCTACTTGTCCTTCTTCACCCTGGCCCCGTCAGGCCCGTCCTCCAGCACGTACCCCATCTTCTGTATCTTGTCCCGGAGAATGTCGGCCTTCTCCCAGTCCTTCTGCTGCCTGGCCTCATCCCTCTCTGTGACCAGCCGCATTACCCCTGCCGGGATCTCCAGCTCGGCGGCGGGAAGCCCCTCTTTGAACATGCCAAGTATTTCATTGAATTTTCCCATCGCCGCCAGAAGCTTCCTGGCTGTTTCCGGATGCGCCGCCAGGTCGAACTCCGGCATGCTCCTGATCCGGTTGAACTCCCGCACCAGATGAAAGATATGACCGATCGCCTCCGCGCTGTTGAAGTCGTCATCCATCGCCTCCATGAACCTGCTCTCGGTTTCGGCGGCAAGGTTCTCCAGCTTAGTGGCCGGCCCGTTCTCTTCCCCTGTTTCTTCCCCTCCGGCGCACTCGTCCAGATAGAGGCACATATTCCTGATCCGGTCCAGGCCTGCCTCTGCCTCCTCCAGCCGCTTCCTGCTGAACTCGCTGCGGCTGCGGAAATGGGTGGATATCAGGTAGAACCTGATAACCTCCCCGGAGAATTCCTCGTTGACCTCGGTTATGGAGAAGAAATGGCTGGTGGACTTGCTCATCTTCTCACCCTCCAGGTTCAGGAGCCCGTTATGCATCCAGTAGTTGACGAAATGCTGACCTGTGGCCGCCTCGCTCTGAGCTATCTCGTTCTCGTGGTGAGGGAAAACCAGGTCCTCCCCACCTCCGTGCATATCCAGGGTCTTCCCGAGATATTTCATCGACATCGCCGAGCACTCGATATGCCATCCGGGCCGGCCCTTTCCCCAGGGCGAATCCCAGTACGGCTCTCCCTCCTTGGCCGCCTTCCACAGGGTGAAATCGAGCGGGTCCTCCTTGTTCTCCCCCTCGGCTATACGCGCACCCACCTGCAGGTCGTCTATCTTTCTGCCGGAGAGCTTGCCGTATTCGTCGCACTTCCGCACCCGGTAGTAGACATCTCCGCCTCTCTCGTAGGCAAACCCCTTCTCCTCCAGGGTTTTTATAAGATTGATGATATCATCTATATGTTCTGTCGCTTTCGGGTATATATCCGCCCTCTTTATGTTCAGAAGATCGGAGGCCTGGAAGTAGCTCTTGATATTCCTCTCTGCCAGCTCGGCCGGTTCTATACCCTCTTCGTTCGCCTTGGCGATTATCTTGTCATCCACATCGGTGAAGTTCTGGACATAGGTTACATTGTATCCCTTGAAAATCAGATAGCGTCTTATCACGTCAGCGGAGACGAATGCCAGCATATGACCCATGTGGGGCTCACCCTGGACGGTTATCCCGCAGAAATAGATACCCACGCGGTTGTCATCTACCGGGTTGAACTCCTCTTTCCTGCCTGTGAACCTGTTGTATACTCTCAAAGCCATTGTTTATCTCCCCTGTTTATCCCTTCATGTTCATGCCAGAGAGGAAACCGTATCGCTGTCCAGCTTCATGATCAGCTTTGCCAGAAGCTCCACGGTGCTCTCAAAATCCCGGCGGTCCAGTATCCCTCCACCGCTGTGAATATACCTGGTGGGCACGCTCATTACAATAGTCGGCACCCCGGCCCTGCTCAGATGAAATTTTCCGCCGTCGGTACCGCCGTAAGGGGTGGCACTGAAATAGTGCTCGATCTTTTCCTTCTCGGCGACCGATACGACCAGATCGCGAAGGGCCCGGTTCGGTATCAGCGAAGCGTCATAGACTGAAATCGATACCCCCTTGCCCAGCTTATCCATACCCCCCCTGGGAGCGCCCGGTATATCCTGGGCTATCCCCACATCCACCGCCAGGCAGACATCGGGGTTAACGTAGTGGACACTGGTCTCGGCGCCCCTCAGCCCCACCTCCTCCTGAACAGTCCCCACCCCGTAAACGGCGCAGGGCGGACTCTTCTTGCTGAGGCGCCTCAGCACCTCCACCACCGCCATGCACCCGATCCTGTTATCCCAGGCCTTGGCCATATATGTATTGCCGTTGATAAGTGGTGTAAAAGGTACATCGGGGACTACCGGATCTCCGGGTCTGATCCCCTGCTCTTCAACCTTCTCGTCCGAGTTCAGTCCTATATCTATGAACAGTTCCTTCTTCTTAGGGATCTTCTTTCTCTGATCCGCTTCCATCTGGAAGGGGCTTTTGGATGCAATCACTCCCGGTATAACCCTTTCCGCCGCCTTGATCCTTACCGGCAGGCCGATCATACGGGGAGTCCACCAGCCCCCCACCGGGTTGAACTTGATATAATTATCTGAAAAATGGGATACCATCATCCCCACCTCATCCATGTGACCGGCCAGCATGATCCGTGGCTCATCGGGGCCGGACGAGAGTTTTCCGATGAAAGATCCCAGTTTATCCCTGCTGACCTCAACGGCACCGGCAAGGTGCTTCTCCATCAGCGAAAATACTTCTCCCTCGTCACCGGATACCCCGGAAGCCTCGGTAAACTCTTTCATCATTTTCTCTATTCGATCCATTTTTCCCTCCGAACTCGCATTATACTACAATTTTTCAGGTTATCAAGTTTCCGGAGCGCTCCCGTGCTATCCAGCATATCCTCTCCACCAGCTGCCCGAACTCGATCCCATTCTCGGCGGCAGCCATCGGAACCAGGGAGAGCCCGGTCATACCCGGCAGGGTGTTAAGCTCCAGGCAGAAGGGGTTCTCCCGCTCATCCAGCCTGAAATCCACCCTGGCATAATCGCGGCAGCACAGCGCCCCAAAGGCCGCCAGGGCAGCCTCCTCCAGCCGGCGGCGGCAGGAGCTGCTTATCTCTGCCGGCACGATATACCTGCTGCACCCCTTGGTATATTTGCATTTGTAGTTATAGAATCCCCCCTCCGGAACTATCTCTACCGGGGGCAGGGCTTCTTCTCCCAGAATGGAAACAGTCAGCTCCCTTCCCGGTATATATTTCTCCACTATGATATCGTCTTCGAATTCCGAGGCCGCGGCGACCGCCTCGGGCAGATCCTCCGGGTGCTCCACGAATGAGAACCCGACACTGGAGCCCTGTGAATTCGGCTTTACCACAACCGGGAATCCCATCTGGGCGGTAACCTTCTTCTCCAGCTGGTCATCACTGGCTCCGGAAGCTGCCCTTAGAAGAAGATGCCTGGCGGTGGGCACGCCGGCCTCACTCATCAGCGCCTTGGACCGGTCCTTGTTCATGGCCAGGGCGCTTCCCAACACACCCGCTCCGGTGTAAACCGCTCCGGCGCTCTCCAGAAGGGCCTGGATGGTCCCATCCTCACCCCTTCCCCCGTGAAGCGCTATGAACACCACATCCGCCTTCATTACGGCGGGGCTGGTGAGCCACTCGAAGGCCCGCCCGGGGTCCATCCCGGGAACCTTCCCGGGAGGCGCGGTCCCTATCCCTATCTTCTCCAGGTTCAGGCTGGTCTCCGGCGGCAGTGCCGGGTCCAGGGGAACTACTTGGTGCCCCCTCTCCCGGAGTGTGTGGATGATCTCCCGGCCGCTGGCCAGGGATACATCCCTCTCCGGAGAATCTCCTCCCAGAAGAACGGTTATATTCATACCTGCAGTGTTCCTTTCGTCCGAATGATCTCACTTCCCGCCGCAGGCCTCCCTGCGGGTCTGCCTCAGCGATTCTATTATCCTCTCCCGCCCTTTTATCTTTATTACGGATGCAAGATCCGGGCCCTCCACCTCGCCGGTAATGGCTGCCCTGAGGGGAACATACAGGTCCTTCCCCTTCGCCCCGGCCTGCTTCCCGGCATCCTTTATTGCCGCTCTTATATCGTCCCGCTCCCAGCCGCTGAACCCTTCCAGGTTCTCTATAAGCTTTTCCACCAGCGCTTCTTTCCCCGACAACGCCTCCAGGGCTTCGGGGCTGAAGCAGATCCTCGCCGGGTTGAATACGGAGGCGGCCTCTTCTATCCCGGAGAACCTGGAGATCCCCTCTGAGACCAGCTGAAATATCATTCTCAGCTCTTCCCTGCTGTAGCTCTCCCTGAAAGCAGGGGGGAAATAGTCGATCGCCTGATCGAAATATTTATCCGCCCCGCCTTCGTGGATATGCCGGGAGGAGACCCAGTCCATCTTGGTCCGGTCGAATATGCTGGGTGATTTCGATACCCTCTCCAGAGAAAACTCCGAGATGATCTGCTCGATCTCCATTATCTCGTCACCTGAGGGGCTGGACCAGCCCAGCATGGAGAGGTAGTTGACCACCGCCTCGGCCGGATACCCCTCCTCCCTGTAATTCCTGACATTGGGCGCTCCGTGACGCTTGCTCAGTTTGGACCTGTCCGGCCCCAGTATCAGGGGGATATGGGCGAAGCGAGGGGTTTTCATACCCAGTGCCTCATATATCATTACCTGCCTGAGGGTATTGGAGAGGTGCTCGTCTCCCCGGACGACGTGAGTTATCTTCATCAGGGCATCATCTATGGTTACCGCGAAGTTGTAGGTGGGAAGACCGTTAGACCTCATGATCACGAAATCTCCCACCATCCCGGGAGGAAAGACCACCCGGGCTCTGACGATATCATCTATCACTCTCTCTTCATCCTCCCCCAGCCGGAACCTGATGCTCTCCGGGATACCCGCCTCTCTCTTCTGCCTGATCTGCTCGCCGGTGAGGCTGCAGCAGGTGCCGTCGTAGCGCGGCGGAAGGCCGTCTCTCTTCAGCTTGTCCCGCTTTCGCTCGAGCTCCTCATCGGTGCAGAAGCAGGGATAGGCATCTCCCTGATCCAGCAGCTTTTCGGCATATTCACGGTAAATATCCAGTCTGGCGGACTGCCTGTAAGGGCCGCAATCACCCTCGGCGCCGGGGCCTTCCTCCCAGTCAATATGCAGCCACCTGAGGTCTTCGATAAGGTCCTTCTCGTACTCAGAGGTGGACCTGGCCCTGTCGGTATCCTCTATCCTCAGAATAAACTTTCCCCCGCTGTGCCTTGCGAACAGCCAGTTGAACAGTGCTGTCCTCGCTCCACCCACATGCAGGTAGCCGGTGGGGCTGGGGGCGAATCTAACTCTTACCTCATTCATAATATTCCCGTTCAGTTGATATTCTTTAACTCATTAATAATCTAACCGTCAGATGCCATCAGCACAACCGCTCTGGCTTCCATGGCCCTTCTCTCTCCCACCGGACCCATACCCTCTCCCCTGGTGCACTTGATCGATATCCTCTCAGTCCCGGCCTGAAGGGCCGAGGCGATTTTCTGGGACATCTCCGCGGTCCGGCCTGCCAGCCGGGGCGACTCCGCGTTGATGATACAGTCGGCGTTGATCAGCCGGAACCCTTTATCAGCGGCCATCTTCCCCACCCTCTCCAGAAGCAGAATGCTGGAAATACCGAGGTAATCCTCCGTCTCGGGGAAGTGGCGCCCTATATCACCCAGGTTGACCGCGCCCAGCAGGGCATCGCAGAGCGCGTGACAGAGAACATCGGCGTCTGAGTGTCCGGCCAGCCCCATCTCATGTTCTATGGTTACTCCGCCCAGCACCAGGTCCCTGCCCCGCTCCAGCGGATGAATATCGTAACCTATCCCCACCCTGAAATCGTCCTGCTTCATCATCTATCCTCTTCCGGGTCCATCTCCAGTATATCAGCGGTAAGAAAACAGTTGGCCACTTCCAGGTCCTCCTCCACGGTGACCTTGATATTCCAGAGTTCTCCCTCCACCGCTCTTACCCGGTAGCCGGCCTTCTGGGCCAGACTGCTCTCGTCGGTGGCAACCCTGATAGTCTCCTCCTCGGTGTCATATGAGCTGCGAAGCACATCCAGCCCGAACGCCTGCGGGGTCTGGATACTGACCACTCTTTCCCGGGGGACTATACCCTCCAGCATCTTGTCCTTAACTCTTGCCAGCGTGTCGGTAACCTCCATCACCGGAACCGCCGCCCCGTATTCTCTGGCCGCTTCCACCACCCTGTCTATCAGCTTTCCGGAGACGAACGGACGGCAGGCATCGTGGACCAGTACCAGGTCAGCTCCATCCACCTCCTTGAGGCCCAGGGCCACTGACTGCTGCCTGGTATCCCCACCGGCCATTACCCTGAACTTCGTTCCGGGCAGGTTCTGCTCTATCTTCTTCCTGGCCTCCTCCTCCCACCCCGGCGGAACCAGCACGATGAATTCTGAAATCCCGGGAAACTTGCTGATACTCTCGATTGAGCGGACAAAGAGTTCCCTGCCCTCTATGGGGAAAAATCCCTTGGGGATCTTCTTGCCGAACCTCTTGCCCCTTCCCGCTCCTGCTACAATGCAGACTATTTTTTCCTCTGACATGAACATCTCCTATCTGTAAAAACTAAAATATCTCCAGTTTCAGGTACCTTCCGGGATTTTCCTCTATATCCTTAATCAGCTTCTGCAGTGAATCGATGGTGCTCTGGAGCTTATCCAGCAGCTCTCTCTCTGTCAGCAGGGCTCCCGCGCTGTTATCCTTCGAATTAAGCTTTCTGGAAACCTCCAGGAGAATGCCTGAAAGGGTGTCAATTCTGGCAAACGCTCTCGGCATCCTGACAGCGGCTGAATCAAGCCGGCTGATCATACGGTTTATCCCGGCGGCATTGTTGGCCAGAAGGCTGTCCGCGGCGACGGAAGAGCTCCTGAACGCCGATGCCCCGCTCCTGATGTTCGGAGCGGTATCCACAATGAGCGCCCTTAGCTCCTCGGCGGCAGTGGAGAGATTCTCCAGCGACCTCCTGAGGTTATCGTCGTCGGTCAGAACCTCCAGGACTTTCTCCACGTTATTGGTAAGTTTCCTCAGGTCTTCGAACATTCCGGTCAGGGTCCCGAAGGTCTCTGACAACCCAGGCTCGTAATATCCCCTTATCCTGTCGCCATCTTCAAGCTGCTGATCAGAGGAGCCCCGTATTATGGAGACCACCCTCTCTCCCAGCATCCCGGCGGCTCTCAGATGCACCCTCGAATCTACCGGAAGCACGGTACCGGCATCGATCCTCATCGCCACTACTACATGCTGTTCATCCAGGGTAACTGACTTTACCACACCTCTTTCGACACCGTCGACATTTACGGCATCCCCCTTGCCGATCCCCCCCACCTTGTCAAATTCGGCATATACTCCAAAGCTTTCGCTCCTGAGCTTGAACCCCTCCAGCCACATCATCCCCACCACGAAAATGATAAACGCCACGAATATGGTAATCCCTACTTTAAGTTCCAGCGCCTTTGTATTCATTCCTTACTCCCGCTGCATACCTTCGCCGGCATAGCTGCCGCCGTTAATAAATATCTTTATCGTCTCATTCTCTGTCCTCTGAACCTGCTCCGGATTTCCCTGGAAGATGATTCTGCCGTCATGGAGCATGGCAATACAGTCGCCCACCATGTACGCGCTCTGTATATCGTGTGTTACCACGATAGATGTAATATCCAGGTTCTTCTGAAGGTTCAGGATCAGTCTGTTTATCACTCCGGCCATCACCGGGTCCAGGCCGGTGGTCGGTTCATCGTAGAGTACCACCTCCGGGTCCATCACCACCGCCCTGGCCAGGGCCACCCTCTTCTTCATCCCCCCGCTGAGCTCTGCGGGGTGTTTTTCCGTGACATCAGCCAGGCCCACCAGGTCGAGCTTCTCGATGACCCTCTTTTCTATCTCATCATCAGTCAGGTCGGTATGCTTGACCAGAGGCAGGGCCACGTTCTCTCCCACTGACATGGAATCGAAAAGGGCAGATCCCTGAAACAGCATACCAAAGCTCATTCTCATTTTAAACAGCTCTTCTCTGGTAAAGGTGGTAACATTATCACCCTTGAACAGTATCTGCCCGCGGTCCGGCTTGATCAGGCCGGTGATATTCTTCAGTAGCACACTCTTACCGCATCCGCTTCTTCCCATCACCACCAGGGTCTCTCCCCTGCAGATATCCAGGTCTATCCCCGCCAGCACAACGTTATCCCCGAAGTTCTTCTCCAGGTTTCTGATACTTATTATAATTTCGTCCTTCATTATTTAAATACCCCGCTAAGCCGGTTCCCATTAATCCGGCGCGAATATTATCCGGAAGATCAGGTTCGCCAGCATATAGTTGGATACCAGGATAAGCAGGCAGGAGGAGACCACCGATTTCATGGTGGCCAATCCCACTCCCTCCGCGCCGCCCCTGGTTTCGAATCCGTAGTAACAGCCCATCAGGGCTATTATATAACCGAAGAAAACGGACTTGATCAGTCCCCCCACCACATCCTGGTAACGGAAAAGCAGTTTCAGGCCTTCTCCGAAAAGGTGGGGGTCGATCCCAACGGTAAGATCAGCCACCAGCATCCCACC
>WJIX01000089.1 GCA_014730075.1 bacterium
CTTTATAACTGCTGAATTCTGTTTTCTTGCTCATTAATCCTCCAGTTTCCGGCCGCGGAATCCGCGAAGAAAAATATTATCACTTTTTCATTTCTATCCTGGTTACATTTTCATAAGCTTCCCTGGCCGCGGCCGCGTTTTCCTCCTCCTTGAGGGGGACGAAGGCCTTTATTGCCTCCTGGACGGCATCCAGGCTGACCAGCCCGGTAACGGCGGCAAAAGCGCCTACAATGGCGGTATTTACAATCGGGGCGGATCTCGACCCCAGGCCGTGTTTAATCGCTATCCTGCTGGCATTCACCGTGGCCACATTGTTATTCTTAAGAAGGGGCGAATCTTTCATATCCTCACCGGTATTTATCAGTATCCACCCGCCCTTTTTAAGTCCGTCTGTTATCCTGACAGTATCGATCAGGACTGAGTCGAGGACCACCAGGTGATCCGGATGATAGATCTGGCATCTCTCCCTGATATCAGTATCGGAAACCCTGGTAAATGCCATCACCGGCGCCCCCCTGCGCTCCACTCCGAAAGCGGGGAAGGCCTGCACGAACTTTCCTTCACGAAAGAAGGCATCCGCCAGGATCTCTGACGCTATTACCGATCCCTGTCCTCCTCTGCCATGCGTTCTGATCTCAATCATTCTCTTTCCCTTCAGTATTGATTAAAAGCCTTTGCCCTGTCTATTAAGCAGAAAATTGGTCTATTACTCCTGTCTCAAAAGCTAACGGGTCTCAGATTCTAACTGAACTGCAGGCATACAGTCAAGAATATTATCCGTTCACCTAAATTTATAAAAAATTACGGATTTTGCAAGAAATTCGCCCCTTCATGGCATTGTGGCTGGAAGGTTAATACGCCCAGGAGGATTCGAACCCCCAACCTTCTGGTCCGTAGCCAGACGCTCTATCCAGTTGAGCTATGGGCGCATTAGATGGCGGAGAGGGAGGGATTCGAACCCTCGGTAGGGGGTTATTCCCTACAACCGCTTAGCAGGCGGTTGCCTTCAGCCACTCGGCCACCTCTCCTCTTTCTCAGCTATCTAATGGAGCGGCCACATCAACCGCCCGCTCCGATCAGTATTTCCAATCCCGGCCCCGGCCCGGATTGGATATCTATTTTTTTCTGCGGAGGGCGAGGGATTCGAACCCCCATGCGCTTGCGCGCGGCGGTTTTCAAGACCGCTGCCTTACCAGTTAGGACTAGCCCTCCGAAAACCGGAACCCTCCCGGATCAAAATGGTTTAATTGCAAGCTTCTGTCAAATAAACTGACTCCGTAGTATAAAAACTTAACAGTTCCTTGTCAAATCAACTATTAATCCCTCACGATTTAATTCCTCGCCCCGGCTGCGGATCTGCGGGTGTGCAGGTCAGCTTTCGGCCGGGTCTATCCCATTTTCACCGAATGCTTCTTTCTCCTCCTCCTCCCACTCCCGCAGTTTTCCAAGGGACCTGCGTCTTTTCAGCAGATAGGCGGCAAGAAAGAGAAGAACCATGAAGCTCCAGAATGGTGTGGAAGCGGCCAAAAAGAGGATATTCCTGTATTTATCCTTTATCAGTACATCTATCCTGGCAGAAAAATCCTGCGGCGTCTCCCCGAAGGTAAGGAAGAACGCCCTGTTGAAATCACCCAGGTCCCTGGTGAAGGCGGTAAGGGTCATCAGGTCCTCTTCCCTCTCTGAAAGAAGCTCCCTTACGGCAAAGTAACTCATCATGTAGGCAGCCCGTCTGTTGCCGGGAGGAAAACTGCCGGTCAGGTCATCAAGATAGGGGCAGTCCTTCTGCCAGACCGCCAGCAGGAATTCCCACTGATCTGTAAGGGACCATTCTCTCGATTGAATCATGGCCACACCCTCCATGAACCACCTGGGGCACCGTGCCCCCTCCACCCTCTGTGCCAGGAGTATGTGTGAGAGCTCATGCCTCAGAACGATTCGAAGCGGACGCTGTGATTTCAGGACCGCATCCGCGTTGATACAGATGGTCATATCTGAAGGGTGGCTGCATGCCTCGCTCCATTCAGGGATCGATCCGGGATAGAGCCTGTTATATTCCTCCCTTCCGGGGGCTATGTACAGATCTATGGAATCGATCCGGGATATGCCCAGCTGATTGGCCATAAGTGCTGCCGATTCATCTATCAAATCGGCCACTCTGAGAGCCATCTCCCTGTAACGATCCCGATGATATATGGTTACGTAACCGCCCGCCGCAGTTACCCGCTCTTCGGGGAGGGCAGTTGAAACCGCCGCCAGGAGCAAGATAAATGTTATGGCCACAGCCGGGGCTCTCATCTCTTCCCGTCCCCGGTTATAATACCGCCCCCGGCCACCAGGTCCCCCCTGTATAGAACCAGGGACTGGCCCGGAGTAACAGCTCTCTGCGGTTCAGTGAAAATAACCGTCATTTCATCTTTCGAAATAATCAGATTCTCCACCCTGGCCGGTCCGTGCCGGTACCTGATCTTGCCTCTGAGCGGCATTTCCATTAATCGTTCTGTCAGTACAATATCCCGGCAGACAGCCTTGCGCGAGAGCAGCTCCTCACCTTCACCGAGGAAGACCAGGTTGCGGTCAGTATCTTTCCTTATCACGTACAGTGGAGTGCCCGCGGCCACGCCCAGCCCCTTTCTCTGGCCAACCGTATAGAAGCAGCTGCCCCTGTGGGTGCCGATCTTCTCCCCCCTGGTATTCAGGACATCGCCTGGTGAGGGAGCCAGCCTCGCTTCGAGAAACCCTTCCAGCCCCTCCTCGCCCATAAAACAGATATCCTGGCTTTCCCTCTCCCTGGCGGGAAGATCAATATCTTCGAGAGCTGCCCTGACCTCATCCTTCCCGACTCTTCCAAGAGGGAAAATGCTACGTTCCAGAATCTCAGGGGTTAGCCGATACAGAAAATAGGACTGGTCCTTGTTCCGGTCCGAGGCAGCCGCTATGACCGGTTTTTCCCCGAAGATCTCTACCCTTGCGTAATGCCCTGTCGCTATCCATCCGGCTCCCAGTCGGTCCGCCGCTTCGGCCAGAAGAGGGAATTTGATATGCCGGTTGCAGGTCACGCAGGGATTGGGGGTAGCTCCCGAACCGTAGCTTCTTACCAGATAATCTACCACCCTGCCCCTGAATAGCTCACCCGCGTCGATCACAATATGTTCTATATCCAGTCTTTCGCAGATATGGCGGGCCCTCTTAACGGCCAGTTCATCCAGACTTTCCTGCTGCTGACCCATCCCGGAGAAGAAACGGAGGGTCAGGCCGGCAACTGTCAGTCCTTCTCTGACAAGAGAATGAGCGGCATACGTGCTGTCCACACCTCCACTCATCCCCACTACCACACTGTCGCCAGCTCTGGGCTCCATAAGTCAAAACTCCCCTGCTGCCACTGCAGCGGCTGAATTCATTTTCAAGGGTTCAGTGTTCCGCCGACAGGAAGCAGCTCTCTATCCTGTCGCCCTCTTCGATACTTTTGACCACGTCCATTCCTTCCACCACCCTGGCGAAGAGGGTATATTCTCCGTTTATTGAGGGTATCGCCCTCTTGCAGATATAGAACTGGGTAGTGGCCGAGTCGTAATCGCTGGGCAGTCTGGCCATCCCTATCATACCGGCCTCATGCTTTATGTACTGTGAGAACATCTCCCCGCTGACGACGGGATAATCATGTTCCTTCCTGCCGGTCTGGACAAGATAAGGTTCTACCCTGTGGAACTCAAGCCCGTTATAGAAACCGGATATAATCAGCTCCTTTATCCTCCTGACCGCCAGGGGGGCCTTCTCTGGCATGAACTCGAATTTGACAGTTCCGCCACCCTCCATTCTTATTACCGCCAGGGTATCTGCCGCCGCCCTCTTATCCCCTCCACCCATGGAGGTATCAACTGCGGCAGTATCCTGTCCGGCTGCCGCTGACGACAAAATCGTGCAGGCAAGGATGGCAGTGATCAGTGCATTGGTATTGGTTCTTCCCTTCATGGTTCCCTCCTTTCAGGCTATGAATAGAGAATAATGATACCCCATAACCTGAAAAAAATAAAGCCTCCCCGAGGGCGGGAGGCTTTTAATTCAGTTACGGGTCACCCGTTTACTCATACATCTGCTGTTCCTTCTTGGCCTCTCTTATCTCTATCAGCTTCTTCTGCCTGTCTATCTGCTTGACAGATGAAGATTTCCAAGGCTCAGTCCCGATATTGACAGCTTTCTGGAAGTGGTTTATCGCCTCTTCGTATCTGCCCTTCTTGGAAACCGCCACTCCCAGCTGATACAGCAGGAAGGCATCGTTTCCGTCATTCAGGGCCAGCCCTCCCCTGGCAGCTGCTATCGCATCGTCCCACTTCTTGTTCTCATTGTATATAAGGGCCAGAAGCGCGTGTGTCTGGCTGTCCCCTCCGCTGATTATATTCGCCTGCTCCAGCTCCTCGGCAGCTCTGTCCATGTCTCCTTTGGACTGCGAAAGGGCGAATCCGAGGCGCTTATGGAAAGCTGCGAGGTCGGGGTACACTTCCACCAGTTTCTCATAGATGGGAACCGCTTCCTTATACTGTTTGTTGGAGAAGTAGGCGGAGGCCAGTTTCTTCATCATGGTATAATTCTCCGGTTCGGTATCCACTGCTCTCTTGAGGAATTCGATCTGCTTTTCAGGTTCGTCCATCTCCCCGTAGATTCCCGCCAGGGTGCCCATCACCACTACATCTTCCGGTTTGACTTTCAGGGCCCTCCTGAAGTAATCGACAGCCTCATCCCACTCCTCTTTCTGCTTGGAGATGAAACCGAGCCGGATATTGCCGAAATAATCAAGAGAATCCCGGGCCGTAAGCATTTTGAAATACTCCTGGGCCTTATCCAGATTGTTCAACTTCAGATAGTTATCGCCCAGCGAACCTATAACATTGGTGTTTCCAGGCTTTATTTCATTCGCCTTCTTGTACGATTTTACCGATTCGCTGAAATTCTTTATCCGCGCCTGGGCCTTTCCCAGCAGGGACCAGGCCTCAAAAAATTCAGGCTCGAGCTTAACCGCTTTCTTGAGGTGATCTATAGCCTCATAGTAGCTTTCTGACTTCATGTACTGCTGGGCGCTCTGATATTCTATCTCCGCCGGAGTCAGCTTCTTGTCGAATCCCCTCTCATCCTTGAACTGCGGAAGGGCCCGGGCCGGTCCGGCCATGAAGATGCTGATGGCCAGAAGACATGTCAAACCGATAGCCAATAATGATACTCTTCCATACATGGTAATATCCTTTCCTGAACATTCTCTACATTTGCCCCACAATGAATAATAATAATTCACGGCTGTCAATATCAATCAGTAATTTAACTTAAATCCGCCTGCAATATCACTTAACTCAAAATCCTATCGGTCCCGGAGTTCAAGGGAATCCAGCATGGATGGCTCTTTCATGGCATTCCGGACCGTTCGTATATTCTTTCTGGCACGGGATGCCGCCTCGGTCCCCGGGCCCAGTTCAATTACTTTTTCCCATTCCCTGATCGCTTCCCGGTAAATCCCGCTGTCAGCGAAGTAATTACCCAGGTAGTAGTGCGGTTGTGGATGAGACCGGTCGGAGTTCAGGGCCCTCCTGATGTATTCGATAGCAGTATCGTATGCTTCTGTTCTGTAGTAAAGCGCTCCCAGTTGGGTGCTTGCCAGTACATCCTGCGGCCGGACCTTCAGGGCGGCCTGGTAGTTTTCCACCGCCTTCATCATATTTCCCTTTTCATCATAAAGAACACCAAGGTTGACCAGGGCCTTGAACATGGTGCTGTCCTCCCGGACCGCTTCCTGATAGTAGTGGATGGCCGAGTCTGCCCGGCCCATCTCGTGAAAAGCAACCCCCAGGTGAAAGAACACCCTGCTGTCAGCCTCCTGATTCCCGATCAGGTACCTGAGATAGCTGATCCTCGGCTCAGGTCCCAGCCCTTCCAGTTTCTGGTCCAGGGGTATATACTCCTGTCCACCCGCATCAGTGCAGAAGGAGATCAGGGCCAGCAACTGTAACGATATGACAAACAGCGACTTTAACATAAGCTATCCTTCCGGGGCGGCGGATTCGCTTTGCGGCCTGGCGGCGCGGTTAATATCTTCTTCCCTCGCGCCTCTTCCAGGCTTCAGAGACATTTATGCTGATATTGATACGCATGACGTTCTCTTCGATTCCGTTGGCACCGCTGGAACCAATCCTGCCGAATTCGAATGAGAAATCAACCGAACCGGGGCCTCCTGGAAGTTCAATTCCGCTTCCGAAGGTGAAGAACCTCGATATCACCGGCTCCCCGGCAGGTATTTCGGTGTGCCAGTATTCCTGGTAATAACCTATCCTTATCGGTATTCTGGTAAAGAACGGCTGGCTGACTGTGCCGGCTACACGTTCCAACCCAACCGAAATCATCTTTTCATCACCCAGGGCATCTTCGAATTGCTCGAATCCGGCTGCTTCCGGGGCCTCCCTGAGCCAGAAGGCGGTGCTGATCCACCAGCGAGCGGAGATCCCCCCCGCCAGCGAGACGCCGTACATGGGGGGAAGATTGAAATCGTAGCTCCCCCTCCTGTTGAGTTCAGAGAGGGAATAGCTGATCTTTTCATTTACCGAGTAATTGATCTCTCCGTCATAGGTCGCCCCCAGCCTCAACCTGGAATGCAACCTGGCAAGAAGGGAGAAACCGTATGAAGTGGCCGAGTACGATCTTTCTATTTCGGAATTGGCCACGCTGTATTCGGAATTCTGCAGGTTCTCGGTTATCTTGTCCCTTATGGAACCTCTTTCCAGGTGCAGCTCTGCTTCCACGCTGATCCATTTATTTATCTTCCAGGCCATTCCCAGGGGCACCGAATAGAGCGAGCCGTTATGCGAATACTCCTCCACCGCCGAACCGGTCCAGCCGTAACCGGGGCCGTCAACTTCACCCGGGATGGAAAAATCTACCTTCCCCGCAAACCTGGTCCTGTAACCCAGATTGAAGACCAGCCCTTCATGTACCGGGAAGGCCACTACCACGGCGGGCAGCTGATAGTTGTTTCTGGATGCCTCATTCTCGCCGTATACGGCGGTACTGAACATTATTCTCTGATTCAGCCCCAGCGTCACTCTGGAGAGGGAGGCGGTACTTGCGGGGTTCATGGTCAGAGCCGCTGCCGAGTCCGGAAGCGCCAGGGAGGAATAGGCCAGGCCGGCGTCACGGGCTCCTCCCCGGAAGCTGTGCTCTCCGATATAATTGAGGCTGAAGACCGACTGGCCGCGGGCGCCGCTGGATACCGCGATTATGAATGGAATAAGGATAATTTTATGCAGCCATTTTCCTGTCATTACTGTTTAAACTCCGCCGGAAGAGAATAGATCACCTTTATATATGGGCTCAGCGAATCCACGGGCCCCGGATAGAAACTCACCTTCTGGAACCTGGTAATCTCAAGGTCGGACTGGAGCACCAGGCCGGTGTTCTCCCTCGAGCCGTAGAGGACGTCGTTGGTATACCCTCTCAGTGGAAATTCCACCTCTCTGGAATTGGTGGCAAAGAAATCCTGCCGGTCCACACCGGTCCCCTCCCAGAAACTCTCATCCTCCGGGTTATCCGAATCGGGAGCGTACAGGTATGAATAGAAACGGGCATCCAGGCTGAAATTCTGAAGCTCTCCCACCGTTACTCCGAACCCATCGCTTCCTTCGACCTGAAGGACCAGGGCTGAGTAATGTACCATGGCGCTGTCGGAGACACTCTGAAGATCAAACTGGAAATGAAGGCGGATTGCCGCGCCTCCCATGACAGCCAGCTCTCCGTCCGGCTGATAGAAGGGGACGCTGTAATCCCGGTTTACCGCTATGGTATCTCCGCTGGAGTCGTCGAAATATATCCTGAGTGAAATTGGATCCTGCCCGTAGTTGATAGAGTAGAACTCGAAGAACCCCATAGAATCAGGCTGCTGCTCCTCGGCAAGGGCCAGCCCGAACTCCCATGGCGCGGTCACCTGATCGATCCATCCCTGGATCACCCCGGCATCTATCCCGAACTCGCTGCTGCCACCCGATACCAATATCCTGTCCACGGTGGCACCGGTCTCATCAGGTACCGGGGAAGATTCCATCTCCGGGTAATCGTCACCGAAAAGTGAATCATCTTCTGCAAAAGAGCCGGTCAGTGGGTAGATACCGAATATCAGCTCGCAATCGGGGCTGGATATCAGGGGAATATTGAGGTGCGCTGATTGAACTGTCTTTCCGGCATTTCGTATGACCATCGAATCAAGAGAATCAGAATCAAAGCTCAGGAGCACCCGGTTGAATTCAAGCCCCCTGTTCCCGCCGAATTTGAGAAGGCTGCCCTGGCCGCCCACATCGGTCGCGATAATATTGGATGTGATATCATCGACCGGGATTATCTGGCAGATGGTCTTCCCCCCACCGGGAATATAGGTTCCCTCATCGATGAATTTCTGGCTGACCGGTCCTTCCTGGTCCGTTCCGCACCCGGCAATCAGCAGCAGAGCAGCCAGAGCTGTTATTTTCCTGATATCCGGCATCGGCACATAATCCCTGGTTAAATCCTCGCAGAAACTGTCCGGCGGCATAACCTCCGCGCGAACAGATACTTTTCGGTATGATATTTAAAGTCAGTTTTAATAGCAAGAAAAGAATTCACCCCGGGGCATTCTCAGTCCCTGCTGCCGTGCAGCCTGAGCCTGAAGGTAGAGGCATTCTGATAGGGCATAAACCCCTGGTTATGGTACAGTTTGACCGCCGGGCGGTTACGGTCCTGAGTGCACAGGGCAGCCCATTCTATTCCCGATTCGGCGAAATAACGCCTCGCCCCCAGAACCAGACTCTTCCCCAGGCCCGCCCTCCTTGCTTCCGGGTCCACCGCCAGCATATCGATCCAACCGGGCTGTCCGCTTCCCCGCATGGGAGAAATACAGGCACAGAAACCGCGAACCACTCCCCTCACCTCCGCCACCAGGATACCGTCCGCCCTCCCCCCGAAACAGGAGGCGGCCCATTCAGCGTGGATCCTGTCCGCCTCCACAGCAGAGAAGAAGGGATCAGAGTGAAACCGGTCAAAGCGGTACGACCCAGAGGCGATCGCTGCCACCCGCTCCAGATCTTCCGGCACCGCCCTTCTTACGGTGAGCTCAGGGGCCGGGGCTTTTGTGGAGCCGGCAAGGTATATGATATCCTCAAGCTTTTCAAATCCTGCTCCATCCGGGAGAGTGTGCCCGGAGGTAAGCCTGCAGGTGATATACTCCATGCCCAGGTCTGCCGCTCTCTCTCTCCAGGAACTAAGGAGTGCGCTCAGTCCGGCACCCGCCAGCAGATCGATCCTTCCACAGCCTCTCCCCAGAATCCGGCTGTCCCAGTCAAGCTGTTCCCAGATCAGCAGCCTGTCCTCCGGGCCGCCTTTGACGAGACCGTAAGCCTCGGTCCGCCTGCTCAGCAGATCTTCCATTATCCTGCGGATTGATTGTTCGGCAATATCTTCGGTAAGCTCAGCGCTGCCCCACCTTAACCAGAAAACCGTTGATCCGACCACCTGCCGGATCAACGGCGTAAGACGCTTCAGTTCTGTAGAGAGTACTGCATTTTTTCCCATTTAAGGATTGGGATTCTCACATACTCAAGCGCCAAAATCAAAGAGCGTCAAGCAGTTTTATCCATCGCTCCCTTCTTTGAATCGAGATACAGATAGAAGCAAAGCCCGGCGAAGAGCAGAACACTCAATATCTCGCCTGCCGCGGTATCGGAGATCCCGGTCAGAACCGACCTCAGAGTAGTCTCAGGAACTGCCTTATCCGCCGGGATATAGGGTACATACTCTTCTCCCGGCTCCAGTTCCCTGTATGCGTTCTCCGGTAAACCTTTAGCTTCTGGCATGAAGCCTCCTTTACGCTGTATAAATCCCTTGGTGAGCCTCCAGATCAAGAGGCGATAGTAATAAGATCAGTATTGGAATTAAAACTTACAAAAAAAGAGGAAATGCTGTCAACAAAATAATATTGTTTTAACCCTGTTTTCCCATCTGTTAATATATTTTTTCAATAGTTCGAAATTTGGGCTGAAACTGAATTAAGCTTTACCGGACAGAGTTTCTTAACCATTACCAGATAAGAAATATCCTTGAGATATCAAAACTTTTTTCGGTGACGCGACATCGTGATTCCATACCGGCAAGTACCGATCAGTGGGCTCTGCCATTATTTATAAAATTCAGAGATTCTTCCTACTATCTCCTCAATATCCCGGTCCTGGAGTTCGTAATAGAATGGTAGCCTCACCAAACAATCGCTGAACCTATCAGCATTTTTCAGAATTCTTCCATCGTGCTCTTTCCTGTAATACTCAGATTTATGAAGAGATGAATAATGAAATACTGCATGGATCCCCTTCTCAGCCAGAAAAGCAATCAGCCGGCTTCGTTCATCCAGAGAGTTACAAACCAGATAGAACATATGCCCATTGCAGGTGGAATATTCAGGTATAACCGGTATGCCGAAATTACCTTCCTCAGATATCGGTTTTAATTCTCTATAATATTTTTCCCATATTTTCTTCCGTTTTTCCTGTATATCATTAAGATTTTCCAATTGCGCAAACAGAAATGACGCAATAATGTCAGAAGGCAGGAAAGAAGAACCTACATCTACCCAGCCGTATTTATCTATTTCTCCTCTGAAAAATTCCGCCCGGTTGGTACCTTTCTCCCAGACTATCTCCGATCTTTTTACGAATCTCTCGTCATTTACGGATAGCATTCCTCCTTCGCCGCACTGTATATTCTTCGTTTCATGGAATGAAAAGCATCCTAAATTGCCAATACCTCCCAATGGCCTTCTTTTATAATAGGAATCGATCGACTGTGCTGCATCTTCAACCACAAACAGCCCATGTTCATCAGCTATCCCCATGATCTTATCCATATCGCAGGCGATTCCAGCATAATGAACCGGAACAATTACCCTTGTCTTGCCGGAAATCAACTCTTCAATAGAATCTTCATCCATTCCGGGATTATCATCCCTGCTGTCAACGAATACTATCCTGGCACCCTGTCTCACAAAAGCCACAGCGGTAGAAACAAAAGTGTAGGAGGGCATGATCACCTCATCGCCAGGTTTAATGTCTAAAAGCAGTGTGGTCATCTCCAGGGCATCCGTACAGGAGGTTGTTAATAGAGTTTTCCTGAATCCGAATTCATCTTCGAAAAAAGTCTGACATTTCCTGGTAAAAACTCCGTTACCGGAAATATGACCGTGCTTATAAAC
>WJIX01000090.1 GCA_014730075.1 bacterium
CCCATCCCCACATATTCTCTGGCCTTCTGAAGAGTCTCATCCCGGCTCATTATCCCAATAGTTATACTGGTCTTGATTCTGTCCCTGTATCCCCCCAGGATCCTGTACAGGGGAATCCCCGCCGCCCTCCCGAGTATGTCATGAAGAGACATATCGATCATGGCCATCAGAGAGGGATCTTCCTTCAGTTCCGGCCTTAGCCTTTCGGTGTGAAAAGCTATCCTCAGGGGATCCTCATTCTTCAGGGCTGGGATTACCACCGATTCAAACTTATCCAGTACCGTTTGAGGACTTTCCCCGGTAACCTGAAGATCTGGCGCGGCGCATCCAAAACCCTGTACCCCCCGGCTGGTTTCCACCCTGAGAAATACCACCTCTACACGGTCAATGGTTTCATACGCAATGGTATACGGCTCTGTCAATCGAAGGCTGGCACGCCACGCCTCCAGTCTCGTTATTTTCATGTCACCCTCAGTACCTCTTCTGATAGATTTCGTCCGGACTCATACCCTTCAGGTCTTCCACCAGAGCTACCAGGTGAGCAATCATAACCTGCCATATCCTTTCTCCCTTCTCCGCGCTGGCCCTGGTGGGGTCCCCTATAACTCCGCTTTCAGATATCTTCTTAGTATACATATACCAGGTAACTCCACGCTTGGAGGTGAACTCCAGGTACCGACTGGAGAAGCCTGGAACCGACTTAACCGCCTTCTCCATCTTCACCAGCTCGGGCCTGACAGCCAGGGAGGTACTGGTCTCTATCTCTCCGGCATGGATGTCATTAGGCGTCTCGATCATATTCTCGATATCCACATCACTGGTCTCTCCGGTATCCACGCATACGAATATCCTGGAATCCCTGGTGATCTTCTGAGCGGCATAGTTGAGGGCTGGTATATTCCCCCCGTGACCATTTATGATTACCAGTTTGTTGATCCCGTTACCTGCCACACTCATGCCTATCTCGTATACCAGCGCCGCCAGGGTGTCGTTGCTTATCGTCACAGTGCCGCTGAATTCCTCATGTTCGTAGGAAACTCCGTACGGTATGAGCGGAAGTACCAGTGGCCTGGGGTCACTGCATGCCTCGGCAATACGCTCGGCCAGGTATCTTGCGTCGAAGGCGTCGCTGTCCAGGGGAAGATGCGGCCCGTGCTGCTCCACCGAACCTACCGGAAGAATTGCGATATCAACCTTCTTCAGCATATCGGCCGCTTCGGAACTGGTCAGCTCTCCCCAGATATATCTCTTTGTGCCGGCTGCATGTCCCCCTCCTTTTCCCTTACTCCCCATACCGGCCCAGGTTTCGAAAGGATAGGGATTTTCAATTTCAGGATCGGAGAGCGGGTTGAATTCCCGCCACTTCCTTTTCTCCCTTCTGACTGCTCCGCTTGAATGTTCCAGGAAAATCTGCCACAGCGGCTTTCTTAGATCGGCGGGGATTCCAACCATTGGTGAACGCCGGGGATCGAATCTCAGCTTCATGATCTCAGGGTGTTCCCTTATCCCCTTTCTGTTCTCCAGAGGAACGGGCAACTTATTATTATCAGAAAGGATATACAACAGGTGTTCAGCTCCAGCTGATTCCTGATGAACTCCCGCTTCAGCCAGCCGCTCGAGGCAATCTTTCACCTGCTCCGGAGTATATCCGCATTTACCCGGATCTGCGCCCAGAGCTGTCAGCATCCCCACTATCCTCCTGCACTTCTCGCACCTGCCGCAGGGAAAAACCCTGTCGTCCTCTATATGAGCCGCATGACAGGAAATCTGATCTTTCTGAAGATCAGGATACCTCTCCACCAGTATCCTCTCTATCAGCATCTCCGAGAGAGGCCTGAGGATGGAGAACTGGCTTATGTGCCAACCCTTCTGGAGGTAATAGCGTGACATCGCATTATCGAAATGCCTGCTCTGGTCGTACAGGCCATTGTAATGGGTAATACCCCGACGCGATCCCCGCTGTGTGGTGTCGAACTCATCCCCGATAACGATTCTTCCTATCCGCTCCCGGCGGGCGATCGGAAGGGCCCCGAACAGGAAAACCGCAACAGTCCAGAGGCGGATGGGGTACTCATCGCTCCTTACACCGGCGAAATCGGGCCGTATGAATGGCATATTACGAAGCATGAATGCAAAAACTCTGTCTGAATTGACCCATACCCTTCCTGTTTCGAGATATTTCTTTCTGAAGGAGCGGTAGGCATTAAGAGCGGTGAACCAGTGCCTTCCCGACTCATTAACGAATACCGGGTAGACCTGCCTGTCAGCTTCCTTCAGGGCCCCGAAACTCAGCAGGCTGTCCTTTCCCCCACTGGAGAGTACCAGGTGACGGTTGCTTTCTGTGCTCCAGAGCTTCCAGGAAGTATCTCCCGGCCGGGTCTGATCTCTGTCGAATATAATTTTCGCGCCGCAGTAACTATCAAGTCTGACAGCTTTTATCCTGGCCGCTTCCCCGGTTAGGAAGGGATTCGGCTCGAGGAATTTCTTGGTGTATATCTCACGAGCGGTATTCTCAGCCATCTGGCGAATAAACCGCCGGTCGCTGCCATCGAACTCCCCCCTGAAATGTATCTTTCTGCAGAACATGCCGTAATTCAGTGCCACCTGAGCGGTTATCATTGCCGCCAGATTAACTGAAGACGGATCCCCGGGATCGAAAACGGTATCCTCATAGCTGTATATCAGCTCTGTCCGGTTTTCCCCCTCCCCGGAAACAACCCGGTAGGGGCACAAGGCCCGCTTTCTCTCCACTCTGACAGGCCCTACCTCCAGCATGTCAATTACCCTCAGTATCTCCGGGACGGTTGCTTCAACCTTTCCCGCTTTACCCTTCCCTGCCATCCTCTTCTCCCTTCATTGCTTTCTGCTTTGAAGGTTCTTGCCGCTTTCAGAAAAATAGAACTGCAACTCTCTGATCATACCGGCCGGACCGTCGCGTAAGGGGTCGAATGCCGGAATCCCAGTTTCCCTGGTTATCCGGTCACAAACCTCTGGTATATCTTCGTCACTGATATTTTCATGGTTCACAGCAATAGCTGCTACCTTTTTTTCGGAGATCACCTCCACAGCCTGGATCTGCCTGGGCAGCGGGTGAATTCGGTACCCGGGGAACCCATCGTAATCGATTCTGGCAGGGGCATGCTGGAGAATAACTATGTCGGGCCGGCCCGCCGCCAGGATTTCAAAGCCGCCTGGATAGGCCGGATTCATAAGACTACCCTGTCCCTCAAGCACTATAACCTCCGGAGCTGAATCTTTCCAGGCGGAGAATACGGCGTGCTCGATCTCCCCGGAAACAAAATCATTGATCAGAGAGTCGAACAGAATACTGTAACGGGCCCCCTGCATCCAGGCGGTCTGCCCTGTCCCTATCATCTCCGCGCTGATCCCCTCATCACGTAATCCCCTTACCAGTATCCAGGCAGTGGTCCTCTTTCCCACCGCCGAATCAGTTCCAAGCACAGCTATCCTGAATGATTGGACCTGCTCAATCTTGCCGCTGAAGAAATGAAGCTCGTTTCTGGGCGGGGGTTTTCGTATATCCCTCAGGGTTACTCCACTTTCAGCCGCCAGTTTAACCAGCTCCGGGTCCTCTGTGATGAAGTCGTGCAGACCGGAGTCAATATTAAGCCCCTTCCCTATTGCCTTCTTCAAGTCCTCGCGCGCTACGTGGCTTAGCCGGCCCCCGTCCGGGGCAAGCCCCACCACCAGGTAACTGGCTGGAGTACCCGCTTCCCACGCCTCAGTTACTGCCCTGTCCAGATTCTCATAAACCGGAATTCCCGATTCCTTTCCATCCAGCACCGCCCCGGCATCCCGCCCGGCGTAGCTCGAATCAATTACCGAGAGGATCCTGTATCTTTCGGTAAAACGAACCAGGCCGTGAGCGGTCTTTCCGTTGGTGGTATTGAATGCTCCCTGGCAGTAAACAACCGCATTCCCGTCCATTACCCTGTTCATGATCTCCTCCCGGTCAGTATTACCACGTATCTGTCACTGGGAAACTGGTTCTCCCGGTGCCGGTCCAACATAGCTATAAGTCCCGCCGTTGAAGCGGGCAGAACGTGCAGCCCCTCTCTTTCTCTGATAAGCCGGCTGAAGGAGGTCATACTCCTGTCCGATGCGTTAGTGGCCCAACCCCCGGTTAATCTGACTGCTTCCAGAGCGTAGTCACCGTCGATGGAACGCCAGTTTATCAGCGGCTCATTAACTGCCGTCTCTCTTATTTTATCCGGTTCCAGGTCCTCGCATGTCTGTTGATTATTCAGAAAAGCCTGGACGATCGGATTCTTCCTGTAAGAGGAACCAGCTACCATCCTTGGTATCCGTGAGGTCTTGCCGCGTCGGTAAAGGCTCAGAAAACCCCTGTAGATTCCCGCTATGGTGGTGCCGTTGGATACAGGTACGGCAACCGCCGCGGGAGCATCTCTAAGCTCATCATAGATTTCATAAGCGATCTCGCCGTAAGCCCTCAGCTGAAGCGAAGTGTTGTCTCCTCCAGGGTTAGCGTCATAAATTTCGTGCCTGGCGGCAAAATCCTGCGATATTTCCACCGCCCCCTCATAATCCCCTCTTACTCTTCTGATCTCCGCGCCGACCTCCTCCATTTCCCTGATCCTCCTGGTATGATAGTTCTCCGGGATAAATATTACGCAGCGAAGGCCGGCCATTGAGGCGGCCAGTGCGGCAGCCACCCCGTAATTGCCGCAGGTGGCTATGGTTATAGCATCAAATCCTCTTCTCAGGGCATCCATCGCCTGGGAGAATGCAATCCTGTCCTTCTGAGTCCCGCTGGGATTGCCACCCTCGAACTTGAGGTAAATCTGCCGGAATCCCACTTCCCGCTCAATATTCCTGGCCCGAACCAGGATGGTATCCCCGATCTCCGAGTCAAAAATATCCTCGAATGCCTCCAGTCTCTCTTCCAGAGGGTACTCCCGGCTCGCAGCGATATTCCGCTGATCCTCAACCTGCCTGGATATCTCGGATATCTCTCCCCGGGCATCATCGAAAAGAACCAGTTTCTCGCTCCCGGGGCCGCCGCCGCTCCCATCCTTAACGGAATCAGCCGCCATTTCCTCATCCTTCTTTTTAATAAGAATATGTTATTGAGAACTCCTTCAACCGATTATATCACCGGCGGAAGAAAATAATCAAATATTTACTTCAGCGCCAGATATATTATCAGATATACCAATAATTCCTGGTGCCTGTCTGAGGTAGAATTAAGTTTATACCGGAGTATCTGATATTCCCCTGCCGGTTACTGCGGAAAGGGCATGGCGGGTAATTCATTATTTCTTTTTCTTTCCCTGCCATATCCTGTATAATTCTACCGATAAGGTGACCTTTTCATAAGTATGTTTTTCTTTTTCCAGGTTCGGTCGTTTTAATTATGATAGGGAAGACTGTATCCCACTACCGGATTATCGAAGAACTGGGCCGGGGCGGTATGGGTGTAGTGTACCGGGCGGAAGACACCAGGCTTCAGCGGGTGGTGGCCCTGAAGTTTCTATCCCCGGAAATGATCAGGGACCCGGAGGCCAGGGAACGTTTTGTTCGCGAAGCGAGAGCCGCTGCCGGCATTAATCATCCCAATATCTGCACCGTATATGAGATCGATGAATACCAGGGCAATATATTCATAGCCATGGAGGATATCAGCGGAAACTCACTCCGGGATATAATAAACGGCCCTCCGCTTCCGGTAGATTACGCCGTAGACATTGCCACCCAGCTGGCATACGGTCTCTCGGAAGCTCATGACAGGGGAGTGGTGCACCGGGATATCAAACCATCCAATATAATGGTGGATAAGAGAGGCCGGGCCAGGATCATGGATTTCGGCCTGGCCAAGCTGAAGGATATGACCGTGCTTACCAGGGAGCATTCCACCTTCGGTACTGTCTCCTATATGTCCCCGGAGCAGGGCGAAGGGTCCAGAGTGGGGCCCCGCAGTGATATCTGGTCACTGGGTGTTGTTCTATACGAAATGATAACCGGCCGCCTCCCTTTCAGGGGCGATTATGACGTTGCTGTGATGTACTCAATAATCAATGAAAACCCGGAGCCGGTTTGCTCGCTCAGAGCTGACGCCCCGCCTGAGCTGGGGAAGGTGATACACAGGGCCCTGGCAAAGAATCCCCGGTACCGTTACCAGAGTGCCTCGGAGATGCTGGCAGATCTGGACCGGCTTAAGCAGGCTCTTTCGCTGAAGAAGGGTTCGAGCGGTGTAAGATGGAATTTAGGTTCAGTAAGATGGAAGAGAGTGCTGGCAGCGGTCGCGGTTGCCGCCGTACCCCTTGCCGGGGCACTCCTGATAATCCAGCGCTACACCAGCATCGAGGAACCTGGCCCTGTTCTTCCCGGGCAGCCCCTCCAGGTAACCAGCGGCGATGCCTGGGAGAGCGAGCCGGAGATATCCCCGGATGGGAGCAGAATCGCCTACACCTCCGATATCAGCGGGGACAGGGAGATATACGTGATGGATTCCCGCGGGGGCAATCCATTGAACATTTCTGAAAATGCCGCGGCTGATTATCACCCCAACTGGTTTCCCGGGGGCGGTAACATCGTTTTCACCTCGGAGAGGGACGGCAGGGAGGGAATCTGGAAGACCGGACAGTACGGGGGAGGAGCGACCCTGCTGATCGAGAACGCCAGTTACCCGTCGGTTTCCCCGGACGGAAGCAGGATCGCATTCTCCAGGGCCAATGAGGAAGGGAACCTGCGAATCGCAGTTACGGAGCTGGCCCATATGAAGAAAGAAAAAATCCTGACCGGCGATGATGATGGCCTGTGGAGCCACCGGTGGGCTGCCTGGTCTCCCGGCGGAGATCTTATTTGTTACTGCGCTCATCACAACCTCTGGTTGATTTCACCATCCGGAGGCGAAACCAGGCAACTGACCAGTAACGGCCGACTGGATAGCGACCCGGCATGGTCCAGCGATGGAAGTTACATATATTTTTCCTCTTACAGGAGCGGGCCACTGGCTCTATGGCGGGTATCTGTCAGAGACGGCAGGCTCCAGCGTCTTACCACCGGAACCGGTTCCGAGAACGGCCCCTCTCTCTGCAGGGACGGATCCCGCTTCGTTTATGCCGCCCAGAAGATAAAGAGAAATTTCATCCTCAGAGACCTCGCCTCCGGAGATGAGATCAACCTGAAAGGGTTCCGGGATGACTACATGGCAGCGCTTTCCCCGGATGGCAGCACCGTAGTTTATGCCTCTGAGCGCGCCGGGCCCAGGGCCGACCTGTGGGCCCAGGCCCTGGAGGACGGCACTCCGGCGGGGCATCCCCGCAGATTGACAGACCATCCCGGGGATTCATCTCATCCTGTTTTCTCCCCGGACGGCAAATGGATCGCCTACTACAGGATAATAGATGAACAGAGGGATATCTGGATCATCCCCTCCTCCGGAGGCCACCCCGCCAGGTTTACTGTTCACCCCGCTTCCGATATACATCCCGCCTGGTCGCCGGATGGATTGATGATAGCTTTTGTCTCGGAAAGGGAAGATGGAGCCAACATATGGGTGGCCCCCGTCTCTGATGGAATGCCTGGCGGGAAACCGCGGAGGATTACTCAGGGTGGCTGCGGTGCCATGGCGCCTTCCTGGTCACCCGACGGCAGGCAGATCGCCTTTGTTGGGATGAAAGAAAACTTTAACGAAGTATGGCTCTGTTCCCCGGACAGCACTGGAAGCTCCCGGCAGCTTACACGGGGTGCCGGCGTAAGAAGAATCAGGTGGGACCCTCTCTCGGGCGACCTTCTGGTAAGCGCAACGCGGGGGAACGATTCATTTACCCTGTGGAGGGTATCGCCCGGCGATGGTTCCCTTGAAGAGATAACTCCCCCGCTCATTTTCGGATCTAAAATGGCCTCCGCGCTCTTCGACCTGACCGCAGACGGGAAAATAGTATACAGCAGGGAAGATCTTAAGGCTAACATCTGGCTGCTGGAGGCGGAAAAGGATGTTTACTGATCCCTTAAAAGGAGGTACGGAATGAATGAATTAACAGTCGGCGAAATCGAGAATCATATAGCTGAAATCGATTCCGCTATGAAAGCGATCGTGGATAACCTGAAGACCCTGGATGGCGAAACAGTTATAGTAGGCGCGGGAATCGGAGAATGCCTCCCTTTCGAGTCTAACGGCATCCCCCTTTCCAAGGGGTGCGTTGGAGAAAGCATACCTTTTGACAGAGATGTTACTGTCAGCGTCCTGTTGAATACCATGTACAAGATACAGGACTGGCTCAGCTCCATAAGGGAAGTAGTGGGGGATATCGATCCGGATATGACCCTTCCCACTTCTCCAACAAACGCATAAGTATGGCCCGGAATGGACAAGTACAACTCCAATCCGTTGAACATTAAACACTTATCCCTGATTCTTACAGCGAATTGCAACCTCGCCTGCCGGTACTGTTATCAGAATTACAGGAGAGATATGAGGATGAGCTGGAAGACTGCTAAGGAGGCAATCAAAACAGCCCTGGGTACAGATTCGCGCGTGCTGGAGATCTCCTTCATGGGAGGAGAACCTCTCCTCGAGTTCGAACTGATCGGCAAGGCGGTACGGTATATCCGGAAATACGCCCCGGAGGATAAGAGGATAAAATTGAGCATAAGCACCAACGGCACTCTGATGGACGGGGGAAAAATCGATTTTCTGGCGGAAAACCGCTTCGATACCCAGCTGAGCTTCGACGGGGTCGCTGGCGCCCAGGATCACAGGGCCCCCGGCAGTTTCAGGGTGTTGGACGCACTCCTGGATAGGCTCAGAAATGATTACCGGCCATTCTTCCGGCACCACCTCTCCATAGCATACACCCTGGCCCCGTCAGCTATAGAATATCTTTCCGGTTCGATAAGATATTTTATTAATAAAGGCATACCTAAAATCACGGTCTATCCTGTTATTAACCATCAACCGGGCTGGAAGGAGGAGATGGCCTGCAGGCTGGAATCCCAGCTTGCTGAGATCTATCGGATGTGCCTTGAACATTACCACAGCAGGGGTAAAGTCCCTGTGACGATTTTTCGGGGGAAATACCCGGAAAGCCTATGCGTAGAGCCGGAAGAGGGCGCTGCAACCTGCGGTGCCCCCTACCCTCACAGTATAGCGGTGGACACTGACGGCGAAGTATACGGGTGCACGGTCTTCGCCAGGTCCTACCAGGAATTCGCAAACCCTTTCCTGGCACTCTGCTCGGAGCACCTCCGTATGGGCAGGATCGGAACCCCCCGTTTTCTCACCAGCCTCTCCCATTTCCCAGGCCGCGCCCTGTCCCTGGGTATCTTCGATGAAAAAAGTAATAAATACTCCCCGTCAGGCAGCTGTTCTCGGTGCCGTTACCTGTCTGACTGTAATATCTGTCCCGCATCCATTCCCCATATTCCGGGTAACCGGGATCCGCGCAAAGTCCCGTCGTTCCCCTGCGCCTGGAACAGAACCGCCATGAAGTACCGGGAGCGCTTTCCGGCAGTACCCGATCCAAGAGCAAAAATAGAGGGCCCTCCCGGGGTGGAGGATGATATAAAATTCTGGCGGAAGCTGGCCGGAAAAACCGGCCATCCGGAGAGGGGAGAGTGCCGGCGGCAAAAACCGGAATGATCATAGTGTTAAGCGCTGGACCTTACGCTCCAGCCACAGCTGTCCGGCCACCATATAAAGCCTGGCCGGGGCTAGAACCTGGGATTTACAATGTTGCTGTACCTGGAGCCGAACCTGTAATTTATGCTGAAAGATGTGCTGTAATTATAGGTCGTCTCTATCTGCTGTCTCCGCAACAGGATATCTTCCGCGCTGGCTCCCCTTCTGGGGATCGATATCTGGTCATGCACCGCCGAATACCTTGCATTGATATTGAAAGAGACCCCTTCCGTTACCCGGATACCGGCACCGGCAATGATAGATACCTGGTTCAGATCGAGATCGTGCAGATAGCTGGAAGCTGTTACCCGGCCGCTCAGGGTGCCCCAGTTCTCCCTGACCTGAAGGTCCACGCTGAATTCCTGGTGGCCCAGACCCTCCTCGGTTACGAAGAAGATGGTCTCCTCATTGTAGCGGTTGAAGAGATACTCCAGCTTGTACATGAAACGGAAATCCCGGCGGGTCGACTGAGAATAGGGGAAGACGTTGAATTCTATCGCCGGGGCCACGCTTGCTGAAAAGTCCAGGTTATAGTAAATCGATTCTGACACCTCGCCAGTGGCGCCTATTGACCAGTGGTTACTTATACTCCTTACCGCCAGCGCTGAGATAGAGTATCTTTTCCTGATCTTCTTTATTTCTTTCTCACCAACGTCGTATATGCTTTCACTATAATCAGTTCCATACCCAAGATTGAATTTCCAATCATCGGTTATTCGGTCGGCATAGGCGCCGAATTCATAATTGTATGATTCGCTCGATTCTTCCCCTGACAATCCGCCCCCAAGGCCGATGGTGAACACCCAGTGGTCCCATTTATCCTCGATAACACCGGGCTGTTCAGCCTCACTGTAGAGGATGCTGACCTGATTGGCCTGCGGGGTCCTCGAGATATATCTCATAAGCCCTATCTTTATCCTGTTCACAATCTTCGAGCGGATCTGCTCCACCGTCTCCGGTTCCCTGGCGATGCACCTGAGTGTGTCGTTTACCCCTCTGAACTCCTTCAGGCCGGTGAAAAGCATGGTATATTCAACCCCGTAGCCGCCTGCTCCCTGCGAGGTGATCAAAAGATGAAGCTGGGCCTGCTCCCTGTCACGCACATAGTTCACGAACCTGATATTCTCTCTTATGTAATCCCTGTTGGCATTGGTATCCAGGAAGATGTCCAGCTTGCCTCCGCAGGCTGACTCTTCTAGCCGTGAAGCGCCGGCCGGGCCTGCCGCAATCAGAAAAAGAATTATCAGATGAATAAACAGAAATCCGCGGTATATCCGCATGAAGACGCACCTCCGTTACAGTTACCGGGCATAAATCCCTGAGATTGCGAGTTTACTGATCCGCCATCTGACTTAATTCAACTTTTATATAAGGTGAGGTTTCTTCCGGAATAATAACAATTCCGAAATCTGCGCTCAAGGAGAATCAGAAGAAAAGATATCCGGGCTGTACGTTTATTTCTCGTTCGCCGCCCCGATAATGGCCTCCGCCACCTTCCTGGCCCCCTCCTCCACTTCCGGGCTGAGAGGATCGTTCAGGTTCATGCTTCGAGGTTTTATGCCGACAAGTATAGGGTCGCCCTCCCATTCATCCTCCAGGTACTTGATCATGTAATGAAGCGAGAGTGAGTGAGTGCTGCTGGCGCTCATCATCAGGTTCTCCAGCGGGATAATCCTGGCCTCCCCCGGCCGTCCGTCGAACTCCACCGCATCCACGTAGACCACCGCTTCCAGCTGCCTCCTGGCCACCCAGCCTCCGTAATTCTCCGGCACCTCGGCGGCGTCCACCACCGGAAGCTCCAGCCTCCCCTCCAGAAGCTCCGCCACCCTGCACCCTGCGCCGTCGTCGCCTCTGATTACGTTACCAATCCCTACCACCCCGAACCTCTTGCCCTTCAGACGTCTGATCAGCTCTTCCTTCATCCTCTGCCTCCATAAAAAAAGGCCCTCTCTCGAAGGCCTTTATGCTTAAATTCTATCTATTTCCGTCCTATCAGCTCTCTCCCCATTCATCTGTAAGGATGTAAGCGGCCCGGCAGTTGGGACAGAGTATCCTCATGTAGTTGTCTCTTTCAAGGCGTTTGCCTTCATCCACCCCTTCGTCCCTGTCAACCTGGTTGAGCTCGCCGTGCCTGGCCAGCATCAGGGTGGGGTTGGCGTATGAAAGCTCCCCGACCTGATCGGCGATCCAGTGGATATGTTCCTTTGCTGATATAACCGCCCCGCACCTCTCGCACAGGAGCAGCTCCTTGTCATGGGCATCCAGGAAATCACCCCGGTCCATGGTCGACTTTTCGAAGTCCTCGTCAAGGTAGATACCCTTGCCGGTTATGCAGTACACGTAACACTGACTGCAGAAAATGCACTGCCCCCAGTTCCTCTCGATATGCCTGACCATCTCGCCGGTATCTTCAGACACCATATCTGTGATGGTAATTGCTCCGGCCGGGCATACCTCTCCACAGGCGCCGCACCCGACACACTCGTCCGGTTCGTAGGTAGGGGCTCCTCTGAAATGCTCCGGCACGGTGGGTGGAACGGCCGGAAACTTGGATGTGTAAGGGCCCTTGATCAGTGCTGTTACAGCTTCTTTAAGTTCTCTCAGTTTTGGTTTGCGCATTCGCTTAAGCTCCCAGCTACTCTTGTTTTATCGCTTCGCCTTCTCTGTCGTCAGCGTATTTATCCATTTTGCTCTGCTCCCAGAGCCTGATACCGGAACGGTGCGCGCCCCTGGCAATGGCATGGGCGCCGGTGGGAGAAGAGATAAGTATGAACCAGATGCAGAGCAGTGCCTTGACCCCCGAAGAATTAAAGCCGGTGTAGAATACCACACCCAGCAGTATCATGCAGGTCCCCAGTGTTACACACTTGGTAGCCGCCTGCAGGCGGTTATATATATCAGGCAGCCTGACCAGTCCCAGAGTTCCAACAAGATCGAACGAGATCCCCACTATCAACAGTATCAGTCCTATAGTATTACTCATCAAAACCCTTCCCTTCGAGATACTTGGCAAGAGCTATGGTACCGATAAAGCTCAGCAGCGCCCAGGATATTCCTATATTCATATAGAAATCCTTCCCGGTAATTATGGTGAAAATGGCGCACATCCCCACAACCAGCGTTCCGAGGATATCGATGGCCACTGTCCGGTCAGGCGCGGTGGGACCCTTACCTACCCTGTAAAGGCACATCACTATGCACAGTATTAATAGTCCTATGAATACATTCACTCGAAAACCCTTTCCAATAGATTCTCAAAGCGCTTAACAATAATTTCTGTCTCTTCCTTCTGATCTTCGGAAGTAATATTTATCCAGTGTACGTAAAGCTTGTCTTCGATAAGGTCCACGGTAAGTGTCCCTGGAGTCAGGGTAATGGAGTTTGCCAGAAATGTCCTGGCCATATCGGACTTCAGCTTGGTCCTTACCTTGACGATACCGGGATTTATCGGCATATAGATATTGATCACACGGTAGGCCACATCAAAGTTGGCCTTGATCACATACCAGGTGAACACTACCCCGTATACTATCAGCCAGAAGAATCTAACCGGGTTCAGCACCTTGATGGCACCCACGGGGAATATGTTGCCCAGCAGGAGTTCAGCCAGAAGGGCTACCACCACTCCGACCAGCACTTCCTGCCACTGCAGGGACCAGGTGAAAAGCAGCCAGATACCGACTAAAAGTAAAAAATGAACAAACCTCTTCATATCTATCCTCTTCTAACTCCCGATAAGCAGATTAACATAGCTGACCTTATCCAGCAGTGCGTCCTTTGCCGCTTCCAGCAGTGTGTCATGGATGAAGGGATATGCTATCCCTATTCCCAGACAGAGTGCCGCCAGAATAATCAGGGGTACCACCATGGAAAAGGGGGCTTCCCTGAGCGAGGCGAACCTCTCCGGAAGCTTGCCGAAGATAACGCTCTTCTGCAGTCTTACGAATGATATCAATGTCATGAATGCCACGAAAACGGCAATTATTCCGTATATCATGAACCAGACCTTCGAGTCACCCTGCGAATAGAGGGCGGCCTGTATGAAAGCGGCTATGATAATAAGTTTGCTCCAGAACCCGTTGAAGGGCGGCACCCCGGATATGGAGAGCGACGCTATCGAACAGGTGGCGCTGGTTACCGGCATCCGCCTGATCAGCCCGCCCATCTCGAACTTGTTCCTGGTGCCGGTTCGGAACTCAAAGGAACCTGAGCTCAGGAACAGGCAGGACTTGAAGACAGCGTGGTTTGCCAGGTGGAACAGTCCACCCAGCAGGCCGAATGCCGCAATGGCAGGGGAGACATTAGGATTAAGGCCCAGCCCCAACCCTATGGTCACGTAACCCATCTGGCTGATCGAATGGTATGCCAGCATCCTCTTGAAATCGGACTGGCCCACCGCCATTATCACTCCCACCAGCATTGAGAGGGCCCCCAGGAACATCATTATCGCAGATATCATATCATTGGGGCCGAATACATGGAACATCACCCTGGCTATGGCGTAAACCCCCAGCGCCTTGATAAGAACGCCGGAGAGCATTGCCGATATCGGCGCCGGCGCGCTGGGGTGCGCGTCGGGGAGCCAGGCGTGGAAAGGAACAGTGGATGCCTTCAGGCCGAATCCCATTATGAACATCGCCAGAACGAATGCTATTGCCCGGTTCATCTCCATGAACTCGAGCTGATGGGCCACATCTGGCATATTCAGCGTTCCTGTCATGGAGTATAGGAAGGCGATCCCGAAAAGAACCGCTGTGCTGGCAACTCCTCCCAGAATCAGGTACTTGAACGAAGCTTCCAGCTCCTCGCGCTCGCATCCGAACCCGACCAGGGCGTAAGAGGCGATGGAGGCTATCTCCAGGAATACATACATATTGAAGAAATCGCCGGTTATAACCACACCGTTCATACCGGCTACCATCAGCAGGAACAGAGTGTAGTACTTCGGCTTGGCGGTGTAGGTATTCATGTAGCTTATGGAGAATACCATGGACAGAAGTCCGATAATATTTATCACCGCCAGTATCATCGAGCTCAACCCGTCGGATACAAGCAGGATCCCCCAGGGCGGCGCCCATCCCCCCACCTGGTAGGTAAAGGGCTGGACGAATAGCATCTTTATTGACATTCCCGCCAGAACGGCCATCACCAGGAAGGCAAAGTAATCCGATACCTTCTTGCTAAGCTTTGAAACAAGAAGATTCAGAAAAGCCATCGCCAGCGGCAACGCGGTAAATAATGGATAATATCCCTGCATTTTTTCTCCTGCTTCTATCCTCTCAGTCTCTTGATCTCCGACATATCGAATGTCTTGTACTTTTCATAAAGCCTCAGGCATATCGACACCATCAGGGCCAGCACTCCCAGCCCTATCACTATCGATGTCAGAACCAGCGCCTGCGGCAGGGGGTCCACACTCCCGGCGGCTATCTCGCTGTTATCCATCCCCTTCATCAGGACGGGAGCGATCCCTCCGTCACGGTATCCCACCAGGATAAGAAACATATTAATGGAATATTCGGTTATCACGATACCTATAACCTTCTTGATTATATTCTTTTTCGCCACCAGGCAGTAAAGCCCCATAACAAAAAGTGCGAGTGACAGAAAATACAGTATCATTATAAACCTACTCCTTAAACCTCTTCATCCTCTACATAATCAGAAACAACTCTGCCGAAAATAGAGAGCGCGATGAACACGGCGAAGACAGACGCAAGCACCTTGATACCTATAGCTATGTTGTTAAGGGGTATGGTGCCGGCGCTGAACAGGTCGAATATATTGCCCTTGCCCAGGAAGTTCAGGAAAAAACTCCCCGCGGTGAAACCAAGCAACCCGATGACCAGGAACAGAAGGGCCCCGGTATTATCCAGGATAGAGGCCCAGTTGTCGGTCAGCTTTCGAAGCCCTATCTCCTTGCCGAATGACATGGTCAGCAGAATATATCCGCAGGCCAGTATTATACCTCCGGCAAATCCTCCTCCGGGGGTAAGGTGCCCGTAGAGTATGATATAGGCGCCAAAGATGAATATAATACCCATAAGAAACCTGGCAACGGTCTTCACTATCGAGGTCATCCCGTGAGCTTCGTTATGAATTTCCTTGTCTATATCCCTGTTCAAGTCAATCTCTCCTTTAAAACCCTCCGAAATCCTTCTTTATATCTTCATCATCAAGTATTCCGACTTTCTCCACATCTTTCTCTTTTCTCTGCTTTCTTCCCCTCCTGCGGAGTATCACGAACGCTCCCACTATGGAGGTGAACAGAACAGTGGCCTCTCCTATGGTATCGTATGCCCTGTAATCGAGAAGCACGCTGGTTACTATATTGGTCGCCCCCGTCTCCTTCGCTCCGTCGGCCAGATACTTCTGGGAGACCCTCATCAGCGGATCTCCGAACTGGTGTATCTCCTGAACGGCGAGGAAGGCGAATATCAGGAACAGCCCGAAGAAGATCAGGCTGGTAACCACCGCGAAAGTGTCCTTGTGCTTCTCTATGGAAGTATTATCCGTGGTTATGGTGGCCCTGATAAGAATCACCAGAATAAGGATTTCAACTACTACCTGTGTTATGGCGATATCGGGCGCGCCCAGCATCAGGAAGACGATACTGAGGCAGAACCCGACCACTCCCACCGAAATCACCGATGAAAGCAGGTTCCTGGTTTCAATAGCGATTATTGACCCTATCACCATGATCAATGTCAGTATCAGGAGAAATATCTCCATTCAGATTCCCTTTCTTTATCCTGCTACCAGTTCAATATCAGAATAAAAGCCAGAACTGCCAGGCCTATTATTACCCACGACAGATATGTGGAGAGCACCCCGTCGTGCAGCCTCCTCATCAGCTGCACCAGGCGGTCTCCCATACTGCCCGAAATCTTGTAAAGATCGAATGAACCCCTGTCTCCGTCACGGAAGCCAGCTTTTACAGCTGAGCCGAGTTCATCCGTTATTGTCTTGTAAAAATGCGTTCCTGGTATTCTCATCTCTTCGTTATCCATTATGTTGCCACCCACCCAGGGGTTCTCATCCACACGCACCTTGCCGGCGCGCCCAATCAGGTAGATAACGAAACCTACTACCAGCCCCACCACCAGCAGCACGGTGGCCAGAGTGGGCTGCCATAACCCTTGGGTCACGGTGGTTACTATCCTGCCGCCGGAGAGGTCCACTCCGGAAACTCCTCCCAGGGCAGGTACAATGAATTTTTCCAGCGGGTACCTTGCGAAGATCCCGAACAGTATGCATATCGCGGCCAGAATAATTAGTGGTATCTGTATTGCAAAATCTGACTCTTTGACACCGTCGAACTTGCGGTCCCTTCTTCCCAGGAATACCGAGTGCAGCACCTTGATGAAGGAAGCCAGTGTCAGAG
>WJIX01000091.1 GCA_014730075.1 bacterium
CCCACGAAGTGAATATGTTTATCGCTGCTGAACATCTCTAATAAGCCCTTCCCTCCATAATACCTGTTATATCTTCGACTATCCTCCGGGCAGCATCCGCTGCCCCCTTCTCCCTGGCCCCACTGCGCATCCTTTCCAGTTTCCCTTCGTCGCCGATAATCTGGGCCAGTAATTCACGGAGCTTATCCCCGCTGAGCTCGGAATCCCGCACTGTCACAGCCCCTCCCGATTCCTCCAGAAATCTGGCATTGACACTCTGGTGGTCATCCGCCGCGAACGGATATGGTACCAGAATGGAGGGAATACCCACCGATGCTATCTCCGCTACACTCAGTGCCCCGGCCCGGGCCAGGACGATATCGGCAGCTTCATAAGCCTCTCTGATATTCTGTATAAACTCCGATACGAAAACCTGTTCCTTCAGCTCAGAGAGCGCCGATTTCACCTTATCGAAATCGTTTGTTCCGGTCTGGATTATTCCCTGAATATCAGCTCCACTTCTGAAATATTCGAGTGCGGCACGGTTCAGCGAGGATGCTCCCTGACTTCCTCCGAAGACCAGAAGGGTGGGAATCCCCGGGTTAAGGCCGAAAGCTGAATGAGGGTTGCCGGTATAATTTTCAGTTATCATCCTGCGTAGCGGATTTCCGGTATGGAGAAGCTTCCGGCCATCTCTGAAGAAATCACCGGCATGCTCGAAACCGAGATATATCCTCCGGGCCAGCCTGCTTAGCACGCGGTTGGCCATACCGGGTATCGAATTCTGTTCCTGGAGGAAGACCGGCTTGCGGAGAAGAGCTCCCGCAATCACTACTGAAGCACTGGCGTATCCTCCGAAACCTATCACCAGGTCGGGGTTGAACCGGGTCAGGATTACCAACGCCTGTATTATCCCGGCAGCCAGTCCGGCCAGAGTCCCAACCCTGCCCCAGAACTTTCTTCCCCTCAACGGCTTGGACACTATATACTTCAGTTCATACCCACAGCCGCTCAGGAGCTCCGATTCCAGACCGGACCTTGTCCCCACGAAGAGCGGATCGAATGAATGGTAACGGGAGTTCATTTCATCTGCAATAGCCAGGGCCGGGTAGATATGGCCTCCCGTTCCTCCGCTGGCAAAAACAACCTTCATCATCCTCCCTCCTTCTTTCTGGCAAAGACCGGCTTCCCGGCCCCCGGGGATCTCCTCCGGTTCCTTCCATACCTTCTCGCACTCGATATATTGAGCAGGATTCCGACAGCTGCCATCGAAGTTAACAGTGACGTTCCTCCATAACTGACAAAGGGTAATGGGAGTCCTACCGTCGGAATCAGGCCGGTGGTCATAGCAATATTGACAACCGATGTCAGGATGATGATCAAACCTATACCGAGTGCGAGATAACGGCCGAATGTGTCAGGGGCGCTGCGTGCTATCATGAGCGCCTTGTAAAATATGAAAATTATAATTCCCAGGACCAGCATGGTTCCGATCAGTCCAAGTTCCTCGCCCACTATCGAATATATGAAATCTGTATGGGCGTCAGGCAGGAACCGGTACTTCTGGTGCCCGTTTCCGGGGCCGCAACCATATATGAATCCGGACCCCAGCGATATCAGGGACTGCTGGACGTGCCAGTTCTGTGTAAGAAGATATTCACCGCTGTTGAGAATACCGATTATCCTGTTCCTGACGTGCGGCTGAAAATATAGATAAGGAACCGCAACCACCATCAGCACTCCGTAGCTGAGAGCGAGATGGGTCAGCCTGCACCTTCCCAGATAGAGAAGAATGAATGTAATGCCGAATATAAGGCTGGCGTTGCTTATATTCGGCTGAAGGACCAGCAGGACCGCTATGATTGCCGAAACGGTAAATACCGGGAGGAAATCCTCCCTCAGGCGATTTGCCGATCCCCTTGCCCTGGCGATAGCATCAGCGATGAATATTATAAGAGAATACTTAACGAACTCCACCGGCTGAATTGTGAAATTGAATATGCTGAGCCACCTTCTGGCCCCCCGGACTTCCCTGCCCCAGAGGAGTACCGAAACCAGTGACAGTACCCCTATCAGCAGACCCCACACCGCCAGGCTCCGGTAAACCCTGTATGGGACCTTCATGCAGATATACAGAACCATTATTCCCAGAGCCAGGTGGACCGATCCGTGCTTTATAAAGTAATAAGGAGAGCCGAACTGCTCCTTCGCTATCACATGTGTGGCTGAGAATACCATTATCATTCCAAGTGTTGCCAGCATCAGCGTGGCGCAAAGGAGATCGTAAGCGAAACCGCTTCTATCCATCAGCGCCCCCTTCCAGTGCTTCCACCGCTTCCCTGAATCTGTCGCCTCTCTCCCTGAAATCTCTGTACATATCGAAACTCGCGCAGGCCGGAGAGAGCACCACGGTGCTCCCCGGCTCACTCAGCGAGCGGCATATCTCCACCGCTTCAGACATTGATCCGGCCCGGCGGACCGGTATAGATCCCGCCACAGCTTCCTCGATCAAACCGGCAGCCTCTCCGATCAGGACTATATTCCTTATATTCCCGGATACCGAAAGGAGCTTGCTGTAATCGCTCCCCTTGTCCAGCCCGCCGGCGATCAGATTGACCGGCGAGGGCATTCCCCGGAGACTCATAACCGCAGCTTCTACATTGGTGGCCTTGGAGTCGTTATAGTAATCCACTCCGTCCAGGGTTCTTATCTTTTCCATCCGGTGTTCCAGTCCGCGGAAGCGCGAGAGCGCATCCCTGCACTGGATGCCACCCACTCCCAGATATCTCGCCGCCGCAATTGCGGCCATGGAATTCTCCACATTGTGTATACCCACTACCATCAGCTCAGAGAGGTTCATTATCTCTTCCGATACCCGGCTATTCTCCATGACCACAATCTCATCTCCCCTCAGCTGCACTCCGTCAGACAGACCCCCCGCCGATGAAAATGGGAGCAGGGTGCCGGGGAATTTCGCGGCCAGAGCTCCGCAGCGGCTGTCCGCCGCGTTATACAGAAAAGAGCTGTCACTGTCACAGTTGATCAGTATCCTCTCCTTGGCCCGGTAGTAATCCGCCACGGTATCGTACCTGTCCAGGTGGTCCGGGGTCATGTTAAGTATCCCGGCCACCCGGGGCTTGAAGGATGAAATGGTCTCCAGCTGAAAGCTGCTTACCTCCAATACAAGTATGTCATCACCGCCGGCATCCTGTACTACCGAACAGACCGGCCTGCCGATATTGCCGGCGGCAATAGCTCGGTGTCCCCCCTCATTGAGAACTGCCTCCAGCATGGATACTGTGGTTGACTTGCCGTTTGTCCCGGTAACAGCTATCACTTCCTGCTTCACGAACCTGAACCCCAACTCCAGTTCTGAAATGACCGGAATAGACCTCCGGGCCGCCTCCCGGACAATTGGATGACTGGTTGGAATCCCTGGACTGAGGATCACCTGGTTGCACCCCTCCAGCAGCCTGCTGCTGAAAGGTCCCAGCCTGATATCAGCATCCCCTGTATCCGCGGGGAGCTGCAGCCCGCTGTTCTCATCGGCGCCGGTAACATCCGCCCCCTCAGCTCTGAGCAGTTTCATGGCGGCAATCCCGCTGCGGGCCAGCCCAAGAACCAGGATCTTCGAATTGCTGTACTGGTTATCCAACTCTCTTTCCCTCTATCCTTTCTATCTCAGTTTCAGAGTGGTCATTCCCAGCAGCATCAGTAGAGCTGCTACTATCCAGAATCTGACCACAATCTGCTCCTCCGGCCATCCCTTCAGTTCGAAATGGTGGTGAAGGGGTGACATCCTGAAAATTCTTCTGCCCCTGAGGCGGAATGAGAGAACCTGCAGGATCACCGAGACTGCCTCCATCACAAAGACTCCCCCGATAATAACCAGCAGAAATTCCCTCTTGAGAAGAACCGCTATGGTGCCCAGCGCTCCGCCGATAGCGAGGGCCCCGGTGTCTCCCATGAAGATCCCGGCCGGGTGTGTATTGAACCACAGGAAACCGAGCGCGGCGCCCACTACCGACATACAGTAGATGGAAAGCTCACCGCTGCCCTTCTGGTATAGTATGTTGAGATAATCCGCGAAAATGCTGTGACCGGTAAGATAGGCCAGGATTGCGAATGCTACGAATGAGAAGGCTGTAACTCCAATGGCCAGGCCGTCAAGCCCGTCGGTAAGGTTGACCGCGTTGGATGTGCCGGTAACCACCAGCATTACGAATGGAACATAGAGAATGCCCCAGTCTATATAAGTCTCTTTCAAAAATGGTACCGCGGTTCCGGTTACATGGGTATCGGTCAGGGGGCTGAAATAGAGAAACAGGCCCAGGCCCGCTCCGAAGAGAAACTGCCCGATCAGCTTGTATCTCCCCACCAGCCCCTTGTCATACTTTCTGACCACGCTGAGATAATCATCCCAGAAGCCTATAATTCCTATCCAGACCGTTACCACCAGAACCAGCTGAATATATGCGTTCCTGAGATCGGCCCACAGAAGGGTGGGAATACATATCGCTCCGATGATCAATACACCCCCCATGGTGGGTGTACCCTCCTTGCTGGTATGGTTCTCCGGCGTAACAGGCCTGATCTTCTGTCCGATCTGCATCGCGGCCAGCCATCTTATCAGCCTGGGCCCGAAGATGAAACTGATCAGGAGAGCGGTTACTGTGGCATAAGCCGCCCGGAAGGTTATATATCTGAATACATTGAATGCGAAGAAGTATTCCTTAAGCGGGTAGAGAAGATAATACAGCATCAGTCCACCCTCTCTCTTTTTTTCTCCCTGAGTTTCTCTATCTCATCCATAACCCTCCACATACCCATATCCCTGGACCCCTTGACCAGCACCGCGTCTTTCTTCTCCAGAAGAGAGTTCAGAAATTGCGAGAGCGTATCGATGTTAAAGAAATGGCTGATTTTCTCGGGTGCCTGCCTTCCCCCTGCCGCCTCGCGGCTGATATAAACTGTATCATTACCCAGGGTAACCAGTCCGTAAACTCCGGTCTTCCCGCAGAACCGCCCTATTTCCCCGTGCAGCTCTTCGCTTCTGGCACCCAGCTCCAGCATATCTCCAAGTACCAGCCAGCGCCTTCCTTCAACCGGCACCTGCATAAAACCTTCTATGGAAGACCTCAGCGAGAGGGGATTCGAATTATAGGAATCGTTTATGAACATAATTTCATCTATCCGGTATACCCTCCCCCTCTTCTCCACGGCCCTGAAATCCCTTACCGCTCCTGCGATATCGTCTATGGAAGCACCCAGCAGGGAGGAGGCGGCAGCCGAGGCGGCAATATTAAGGAGGTGGTAGCTCCCGGAAAGAGCTGTTTCCATCCTGTCTCCATTCAACTCGAAAATATAACCCCCGGTTTCCTTCTGCTCTATTATCTCCACGTTCCAGTCGGCCTCCCCGGAGAGCCCGAAGGTAACAATATCGGCCTCGGTGGCTCCGGAGAGTATCTCCAGGAATTCAGATCCGTCGGGCAGTATGGCCTTTCCACCGGCTGGCAGGGCCCGGATCAGCTCCGATTTAGCGTTGGCCACACCGCGCAGCGACCCGAAGAATTCCAGATGCCCTTCGCCTATATTTGTTATCACCCCGGTCTCCGGCCGCGCGATTGAGGCCAGGAGCTCAATCTCCTTCTCGTGATTGGCCCCCATCTCTACCACCAGGACCTCGGTATCCTCTTCCATGGAGAGAATGGTCAGGGGAACTCCGATATGATTGTTATAGTTTCCCTGGGTGTAATGGACGTTCCGGCTGCCTGACAGCATGGCGGATATCAGTTCCTTGGTCTCGGTCTTTCCAGCCGTCCCGGTGATCCCCACGCACTTCACACCTGATTTAATCCGGTAATCCGCTGCCAGCTTCTGAAGCGCCTCCAGAGTATCATCCGACCTGAAAACCGGAACCGGAAGATCCTTATATTCACTCCCCGTCCCGGATACCAGCACCGCCCCAGCTCCCGATTCTATCGCCTCATCCAGATAATCTTCGCCGCTCACCTTCTCTCCCTCCAGGGCTGCAAACAGCATTCCGGCACACCCGAGCCTGGTATCTATGGACACACCGGAAACGGTTCCGCGGGGAATCTCCCCTCCCAAAACGGACCCCGCTCCCAGAGATTCTGCTATCCAGGACAGATCTAGCACGGAGAATCACCCCTCTTCAGGGCAAGGGCCGCTCTGGCCTCTTCCAGATCGCTGAACTTGAGCCGCTCTCTACCTATAACCTGGACCTCCTCATGCCCCTTGCCCGCTATCAGTACCATATCACCTCTTCCCCCCTCAGCCACTCCCTTGCGTATCGCCTTCCTCCTGTCCGTTATAACATTAACCGTACAGATCTTACGGTCGATACCGCTGAGGATCTCATCGATTATGGCAAGGGGTTCCTCTGACCTGGGATTATCATTGGTCAGATATACCGAATCACTGTAATCGCAGGCGATTTCGCCCATCATTGGCCTCTTTCCCCTGTCCCGGTCCCCGCCGCAACCGAACACGGTGATCAGTCTCTCCGGTTTCAGTTCCCGGCAGAAACTCAGGATATTATCAAGGGCGTCGGGAGTGTGGGCGTAATCTACCACTACTACCGGATCGGAACTGTCTGAGACCACCTGAAATCTTCCCGGAACATTCTCCAGCCTTTCCAGACCGATTCTGATATCCTCCGCGGCGATGCCGAGGAGGAAGGCAGCCGAAGCCGCAGCCAGGGCGTTGTAGACCGAGAACATACCAAGCAGTTTAAGCTCGATATCGACCTGCCCCTCCGGCATTGCCAGGGTCATGGATGTCCCCCTCAGGTCCGCCCGGACTCCCGATGCACTGAGATCCGCTCCCTCCCCCAATCCGAAGGAAATCTTCCTGCCGGGGAAATCCTCCCCCACCTCCCTGACCAGGGGGTCATCGAAATTGAAGGCCAGCGCGCCCCTCCCGCCCCCACCTGCTATTACCAGCGAATCCACGAAACCTTTCTTGGCGTTCAGGTAATTCTCGAAATTATGATGATAATTTATATGATCCCTTGAAATATTGGTAAATACCCCGACATCGAATTCAGTGCCGTGAATCCTCTTCTGGTCCACAC
>WJIX01000006.1 GCA_014730075.1 bacterium
CTGACAATCTGCCCAAAATCTGATCTCATCAATATTTTATTCCTTCATGGAGAATCTGTCAGGTGTGGTCTCCAGCTCTCCTACTTACCCAACATCGTTAATATAATTAGCTCAATTCCCTGTGTCAATCTCCATATTTAACAACTTTTCATTTTAATAATTATATAAATCGATGACGAAAAATCAATCTCCGGAATGGCAAATTGGGGGATATAGATCGTTAACCGGTCTATTAATATCGAACCTCAGGGGGGCACTGCCACCGGAGCTCTATTGCACCATATCCTTTATCTTCATGAGCCGGGTCTGGGTGGATCTTTCGTTCTCGCTGAGCTTTCTCTCGATATTCTTTATGGTCTCTTCAAGGTCAGGTATCAATACATATTCAAGGGCATTTACCCGGCGCCTCGTCTTCTCCAGTTCCTCCGCCATACGGAGCAGGGCATTTTCGCTGGATGCCAGTTCCAGAAGGGAGGGGAAGACCCTGTAGAGTTCTTCGAAAGCCCCGTCCAGCGCCGGTGATGATGAGGATAGACGGTATGAAGGGGGTACGTCGGGGAATTCGACCTGGTAGACAGGTATCCGGATTCCCATCTCATACCTGCTGTCCACTATCAGCTCTCCTTCGGCGTCACTCAGTTCAAGGGCGTCGTAAATTGCCTGCTCATCGCTGAAGATCCGGCCGCGAATATAGCTGTTATTTATGGACAGGAGCTTCCCCTCCACTTCACTTCTCAGCTCATTCGCCTCCCTGATCAGGCTGAAGAAGTTCTGCATCAGCTTCTCCTGCTTATTCTTGAGGAGTTTGTGCCCCCTCCTGGCCAGCTCCAGCCTCCTCCTGAGGCGGATCAGGGTCATTCTGTTCGGATTCTGCTTCTTCTTCAACCCTGATCCCCTCCATCCTCTACGGTTTTCTTATCACCGCCGCCGACACTTTCCCCATCCCGGTCCCTGGTTTCTTTTTTCTTCTTTCCCTCCGCGGATTTTTCCTTTTCCGGTCCTGCTTTCTCCTTCTTCTCTTCCGCCCCCTTTTCAGCAGAGCTTTCAGCACCCGGCAGGTACTTTTCTATATACTCATCCTTGATCCGCTTGATCTCCGTCCTGGGAATTTTCCCCAGGAGTTCCCACCCAGATGTGAGGGTATCCTCAATTGAGCGGTTCTCATCCATCGCCTGGCCCACGAAATTCCTTTCGAATTCCTCGCCAAACGCCATGAACGCCTTGTCCGTCTCGGTCAGGGCTGCCTCTCCAAGGACCACCGCCAGCTCTTCCACTTCCTTGCTCCTGGCATAGGAGGAGAAGAGCTGATTGGCCACCTCGGAATGGTCTTCCCTGGTCCTTCCCTCCCCTATACCCTTATCCCTTAATCTGGACAGGGATGGAAGCACGTTAATGGGGGGGTATATCCCCTTGTGCTGAAGGTTACGGTCCAGGATTATCTGGCCCTCGGTGATGTAACCGGTAAGGTCCGGTATGGGGTGGGTCTTATCATCATCCGGCATGGAGAGGACCGGTATCTGGGTGATTGAACCTTCACGCACCTCCCCCTCCTTGTCCCCCTTCAGCAGGCCCGCACGCTCGTAGAGAGTTGCCAGGTCGGTGTAGAGGTAGCCGGGATATCCCCTCCTTCCGGGGATCTCCTTTCTCGCCACCGACACCTCCCTCAGGGCTTCACAATAATTGGTCATATCTGTCATTATAACAAGAACATGCATTCCCCTCTCAAAGGCCAGGTATTCCGCCGCGGTCAGCGCTGCCCGGGGAGTAGATATCCTCTCCACGGTGGGGTCGTTGGCCAGGTTGATGAACAGGACCACCCTCTCCATCGCCCCGGTCTCCTGGAAATCACTGATGAAATAATTTGCTTCCTCGAAGGTAATTCCCATCGCCGCGAAGACGATAGCGAAAGCGCTCTCCGCGCCCGGCACCGTTGCCTGCCTGGCTATCTGGGCCGCCAGCTCAGAATGGGGAAGTCCGAAACCGGAGAAAATCGGCAGCTTCTGTCCCCTTACCAGGGTATTAAGCCCATCAATAGCTGATATTCCGGTCTGGATGAATTCCTGCGGGTAGATCCTGGCATACGGATTGATAGGGCTGCCGTTGATATTTACCTTCTTCTCCGGTATGATTCTGGGGCCGTCATCTATGGGGACACCCAGCCCGTTGAATACCCTTCCCAGTATGTCGGGCGATACCGAAAGCTCCAGCCCTTTATCCAGGAACCTGACCCTGGTCTTGTCCACATCCACGTCGTGGGTCCCCTCAAAGAGCTGTACCAGCACTTTGTCCCTGTTGACCTCCAGGACCTTGCCCCTCCTCTTTTCTCCGCTGGGAAGTTCTACCTCCACCAGCTCTTCGTATGACGCGTTCTCCACCTGGTCCATCATAATGAGAGGACCGGCAATCTCGGTTATGGTATTATATTCTGTAACCATTAATATTCCCTCTTTCCGTCTGTCGGTTCTGTGCTCGGGTAACTCATCAGCCAACCCCTCCGGAATCAGATCAAACCCTGGCCGGGCTGTATTCAGATATTATTCCTTATTTTTATCCTCCGGCTTTTTCTCCTTCTTTTTCTGCTGCTTCTTCTTTTCTGCCGGTTTGCCCTTTTCCTTATCCTTTTTTACAGGTTTTTCCTGCCTTTTCTTTCCTGACTTTTTCTTATCCTTCTTCTTCTCCGGCTTTTCCACTTCCCTGTCCAGTATTCCGGCAAGCTCATCCCCCGGCGCGGAAGAAAGATGGCTGTTTATCTCCGATTTCATCTGTTCCGCTATCTTCTCGAATTCATCCAGGTTATCCTCTCCTATATGCCTCATCCTGGCAATCGACTGCTTTACCTCCAGCTGCAGAAGCTTCTCCAGCTCCACTCCCTTTTCGATGGCCTCGCTGCAGAGCCGGTGCAGATCCAGGATGGTCCTGAGCATCAGGTACTGCTTGCTGAGGCGGGTGTACTCATCATCGGGGTCGAAGGCGGACTGGTGGAGAAAATCCTCCCTTATCGCCTTGGAAGTCTCCAGGATCAGGCGGTCATTGTCGGATAGAGAGTCCACGCCCACCAGCCGGACCAGTTCCTTAAGGTCTGCCTCCTTCTGAAGCAGCTCTATGGCGGTGGTCCTGGCCTCCTCCCAGCCATCCTCCACCTCGTCCAGGAAATACTCTCTCAGCGTATCATGATAGAGTGAATAACTGGTCAGCCATCCGATAGCGGGGAAGTGCCGTTCGAAAGCCAGCTGATCCTCCAGTGCCCAGAAAACCTTTACCACCTTGAGAGTGGCCTGGACCACCGGGTCCGAGAGGTCTCCCCCCGGGGGCGAGACCGCGCCTATCACGCTAAGCGACCCTCTTCGCTCATCGCTTCCCAGGCATACCCCTTTTCCGGCCCGTTCGTAGAATCCGGCTATCCTGGAGGGAAGATATGCGGGATAACCCTCCTCGCCCGGCATCTCCTCCAGCCGCCCCGACATCTCTCTCATCGCCTCAGCCCATCTGGAGGTTGAATCAGCCAGAACCGCTACCGAGTAACCCATATCCCGGAAATATTCAGCAATGGTGATCCCGGTGTATACAGACGCTTCCCTGGCGGCCACCGGCATATTGGATGTATTTGCTATCAGTACTGTTCTTTTCATCAGTGGCTGTCCGGTAGCTGGGTCTACCAGCTCGGGGAACTCCTGCAGCACGTCTGTCATTTCGTTCCCCCGCTCGCCGCAGCCGACGTACACGATGATATCCGCGTCCGACCATTTAGCCAGCTGATGCTGCACTACCGTCTTGCCCGCCCCGAAAGGCCCCGGGACCGTGGCAGTCCCCCCCTTGGAAATGGGAAAGAAGGTATCGATGACTCTCTGGCCGGTCACAAGGGGAGAAGAGGGGATTATCTTTCTCACTATCGGCCGGGGTGTCCTGACCGGCCACCTGTGAAACATCATTACATCCTGGACTCCATCTTCAGTCTCTATACTGGCAATGGTATCCTCCACCCGGTATTTTCCGTCACTGGGAACCTTCCTGAGAGTGCCCTTTTCAAGGTCGGCCGGTACCATAACACGGTGCTCTATAAGTTCGGTCTCCTGTACGGTGCCCAGTATCTCACCCCTGCCGATCTCCATTCCTTCCTGGAGTTCGGGGGAAGCCTTGAACTCCCACTCCCTGTCCCTGTCCAGTCCGGGAGCACTTACCCCCCTGCTGATATAATGCCCGCTCTCCCGGTATATGGTATCCAGGGGACGCTGTATCCCGTCATATATCGATTCGAGAAGCCCCGGGCCCAGCTCTATGCTGAGTGATTTCCCGGTGGTAGTTACCGCCGCACCCGGCCCCAGCCCCGAAGTGTCCTCGTAGACCTGTATATAGGCGAGGTCTCCGTGCAGCTCGATTATCTCGCCTATCAGCTCTTCCTCGCTGACTCTGGCCACTTCGAACATTTTTGCGCCTGTCAGCCCGCTGGCAACAATAAGAGGTCCAGCTACTTTTTCTATCTTTCCGGATGCCATATCTCTCGTATCCTCCCTTATCTCTGAAGGTTATTATTCGGAGTCGGAAATATCCTGGCCCACCGCCCTTATTACCGCGTCTCTGATCTCCTCAGCGGCGGCCCTGCCGGCCAGCGGGCTTCCATCCTCCCAGTGAGCTCCGCGTATATCAGGTATTATGGTAACAGCGGAGCCGGTAAAGCTCTTCTCTCCTCTGAAAAATTCTCTGTGCCCGTCAAAAATCTCTTCGGTTACAAATATTATCTCGAACCCGCCCTTTTCCAGTTCGGCCCTGATATCCTCGGTGATTTTTCCCTCCTCCGCCTCGAAGCAGCGGCATCCGAGAATCCTGAAATAGGATATCGAATCGGGGTTTCCCACTACCGCAATCTGCTTATACAAGTTTACTTCTCCTTCTCATCATGAGGGGATTACCCCATCAAGGATTTCCATTATTATCTCCTCCGGGAGCCGGTTGATTACCCCCGTGATAATGCTCCTCAGGGCTGAATAGCTCCTGTTCATATTCTCCAGGTGGAAGATAACCGGGGTGATATCAAAGAAACTGTGCCGCCGCCCGGCCAGGTAATAATAGATCTCCCATGAAAGGGCCGGTTCCACCTTCCACAACGGTGTGGAGGAATCGAGCCCGCCGTCGATCAGCCTGCTGTAGCGCGAGTATGAGAGATAGGAGTATAGCTCATCCTCCGGCTCATGGAAGAGAGCCCTGAGGGTCAGAATATCTATGAATCCTCCGGGGATCCAGCGCTCCTGCTCCTGGTCAAGCAGTCCGGTTCTCTTCGTCCTGATGAAATTCCTGATATTGTGTGTATCTATTCTCATCCGGGTATAGTGCCTGGCAAAATCCGAGGGTGATGCTTCCAGCAGGTAATCATACTTGCTCCTCTCCAGCATCAACTGGGCGGCATCCAGGCCGGACCTGTCCGTAACCGAGAGCAGGTGATCGAAAGAATCCTTGAGGTAAACGGGAAGATAAACCCCGCTTCCGTTCCGTACCGCCTCCGAGATAATCTCCTCGCTGGTGAGTCCGCACCTGGCGTACCTATCCTCCGCCACTTCAGAGTCCAGAAATTCTCCCTTCCAGTAGAGGATCAGGTTGTCGAAATCGTATTCGGCTCTGAGGAACCGGACTACCTCTTCGTCCCGGAGTATCCCGGACAGCAGCTCCAGGAAATTCAGCTTTTCCATTTCCAGGGCTTCGGCGAATCTGTAGATCGAATCTATCTCCTCAAAACCGGGAAAGTACTCCCTGGCGCTCTGCAGCAATGAACCGGTCTCGGACCTGGCCAGACGCTCGTACCAGCTCCTCTCCGGCAACTCAGATTCCATGGCGTTTAGCCGGCCCGCTATATATGTATAGTCCACAGCCACCTAGTTCTTACCTTTCCGCCCGCTCTGTGAGAAGAGTATCCTGGCCACTTCCGGCTCTATATCCTCGACCAGCTCACCGAAAAAACTCTCCAGGGACATATCTACCAGGCGGTCCTTCTCCCTGAGGATGAATCCCCACTCGAAATCGCCCTCATCCGGGCTGACCGTGAAGGAGCCGTTTCCGTATTCGCGGTTAAGGGAATCAACGAACTTGTCACTGAATATCTTGCGGTGTGCCGGAGGTATTACTATCTCTTCATTCCCGGTAACGGCCCTCTCCAGGATCAGTTTCCTTATGAATCCGGCGTACCGGTCGCCGCTCATCGACCTGATCTCATCCCTGGCAGTGTTGTAGAAATCTTCCAGGATCCTGCGCTTTTCCCCCAGCAGTTTCTTTCTCAGTTCCAGCTGTTCACTCACCACCATCTGGCGGCGGTGCTCCCGAGCCTTTTCCCTGAATCGATCTTCCAGCCGGGCCCTCAGCTCATCCGCCTCCAGGCGGTACTTGTCCCTGAGCTCATCCGCCCTGGATTCGGCTTCACTTATGATACCGCTTGCCCTTTCCCGGTTATCCTGCTCTATCTTTTCCAGTATATTTTCTATAGCCATAATCGCTTTTCCATCCCTTTGAATATACCTTTACCAGTTACAGATTAATCCGCTGGAGCAGAAGTATCGTTCCCAGCAGGCCCAGAACCGCGTAGGTTTCCACGATTACAGCGTAGACCATGCCCTTGCCTACCTCGCCAGCTCTCTTTGCCACCAGGCTGCAGGCTGCCGCACAGACCTTTCCCTGGTATATACCGGAGATGAGGCCAGTAAGCGCTATCGGCAGGGCGGCCCCTATCATTGCCAGCCCCGAAGAAACCGATATACCGCTGAAGGCGGCCGGTTCCGGCAGCTTTCCCGCTATCATGAACAGGGCTACCAGGCCGTAGATTCCCTGGGTTCCCGGCAGCGCCTGGAGCACCAGCAGGGAGCCGAACTTGGAGGGATCCTCGCTGGTAACGCCATTTGCCGCCTGGCCGGCAATACCGGTCCCGAAGGCTGAGCCCGCACCCGCAAGACCTGCGGCCAGTGCCGCTCCCACAATCACGAACATGAATCCAAACATCTTTTCTCCTTCCTCAATACAGTTTGCTTTATTCCTTATCGCGGATAACCGAATAACGCCTCTCGCTCCTGAAAGGTTTGAACTGCCTGCCCCCGCCGCTGAAGAACTTGGAGAAGAATTCCAGGTACTGCAGCCTGGCAGAATGTACAAAGCCTCCCAGTGAGTTAACAGCCAGATTGAACAGATGCCCTCCCGCGAGTACCAGGGCCATGGCGAAATAACCTGTATAATAAGGCAACCCGGTGACCATTCCCGCTATATCATTCACTGCCATAGCTATGGCGCTGGTGGCCAGCCCCAGGGCCAGAAGGCGGGCGTAGGAGAGAACGTCACCAAAATACCCGACAATATCATAAAAACCCGCTACCCCGCCCAGGATCTTCATCAGGAATGATTCTTTCTTTCTGCCCCCGGTAAGGAAGATGGCGGCGGCCATTACCAGTGCCCCCCATTTTGAGTAAAGCATGATATGGGGAGGAACATCTCCGTCCAGTATCCCGGCGAATCCCAGGGGAGCCAGGAAGATCAGGAATATCATCCAGAAAAGGTTGTCAAAGATTGCGTCGGCTGCCATCCCCTCCTGGAATTTCCTGACCATCTTTATACCCATACCGAAGAGTATGTGAACAATGCCAAGGAAGAAGGAGAGGTATAGCATCTTCATCGGCTCTTTGATCGGGTCTATCAATACCAGTCTCTTGAAAGCAGGAACGCTGCCCAGGCTTATTCCGAAGATCCCTCCCGCCAGTATCCCCACCACGGTAGTCACGATCCCCCCGGTCAGAAGCAGCTTTAGCAGCTTCCCCGCCCCGCCGGAGGGCTTGAATCTTATCAGTATCAGAGCTGAAACAATAGAGAGCGCGGCACCGTAACCGGCGTCGGTCAGGCACATAGCGAAAAAGAGTATGAAGAACGGGGCGAAGAACGGGGTAGGATCCAGCTCCCGGTAACTGGGATTCCCGTAGAGGGTCATAACGAATTCATTCGGTTCGACCAGGCTGCCGTTATCCAGGTGGACCGGGGGGTTCTCACCCTTCTTCGGTTTCCGGAAAGCGATTTCAACATCGGTGAAATCCTGAAGAATACGATTCTCCAGTTTCTTCCTGTCCAGTTCCCTGACCCAGCCCTCCATCATGAAAACTGTCTCTGTCCGGTACAGGCTGCTCTCCAATTCCGCCAGGGCCAGCTTCTCCCGGTAGTAATCTGCCAGGAGGTAAAGTTTTTCCATAATATCCGCGGCAAGCTCTTCCGCTTTCCGTTCCACCCGCTCGATCTCTTTTTGTGACCGCTTGATACTCTCCAGTTCGGAATCTATTATCTCATCCGGAGTGCCTTTCAGATCCTCGAAGGAGTCTGATATCCCTCCCTCTTTCTTCAGCGCCTCAGTAAGCTCCGGGTCTTCTTCCGCCGGAGTTATTACCGCAAGGTGGATCCTGCCCTCTCCCTCCGAGACCTTCTGAAGATGGGAAATCTCGAATTTATCCCCGATATCTTTCAATCCCTCCGCCGCTCCGGATGGGAATGTCCAGAGCTGGACGCTGAATGATTCGGTCTCCAGTTTCTCCAGGGGGCATCCCAGTCCCCGCCAGGGTGCCAGGTGCGAGACCAGTTCCCGGCTCCTGTCACGGCTGTTCTCCAGTTCCCTGATCCGGTCGCTCAGGCCGGTGCTTCTGCTCCAGGCTTTATCCACTGAGAAGCTGCCGGCCAGCTCGCGGATCTGCCTGCTCTCCGCGTGGATAGCGGTACCATTCAGTTTTTCCCAGAGCGAGGGGCTCTCTATGTAATTCTCAAGGAATGATATTGCCCCGGCAAGCTTATCCACCTTCCGGCTTATTTCAGCGATCCCTTCAGGTTCATCGACCGCTTCATCCCCGGCAGGCTCCGGCTCGGTTATCTCAACCACCCCGAAATCCCGCAAACGCCTCTTCAGCTCTTCTCTGATCGAGTCATGTCCCAGAAGCTGAACTTTTAACATGGAGCTGACAGCCAATTTTCAGTCCTCCCTGACCTTATATTCCTATCGGTATGCCGGCAGATTCAATGGCTCAGCCGGTCCATTACCAGCTTGACCGCATCCTGGCGGTTTCCATCCGCTCTGCGGCCGAGAGAAGAAAGCTCTCCTTCATTTTCCCTTCTCATCTTTTCTATCTCCCTGGCGGCGCTTTCCTCGGCCTCAGAGAAGTACTCCCGCCTCTTCTCATCCATTTCCACCTTGACCTGTTTGATCATCTCCCTGCCCTCCTGGTGAGCACTGTCGATAATCTTGAGAGCTTCGCCGCGGGCCTTCCTGACACCATCCCTGCCCTTCTTTTCCTTCTCTCTTATTTTTTTGAGATGTTTATCAAGCATCATATCTCCTGAACGTAAATTACTGACTCCGGGTTAAAATCTATATAACATCATTCCCGATTAACTCAAGGATAATATTAAATATTTGATATTCCAAAAGCGATATTAATACATTCTTATTCGTCTTCCTCGGGAAATACTTCAGTAAAAAATCAGGCCAGGATGGAATTCACCTCCCTGGTCCAGTCCAGCGCCTCCAGGTACGAGTCGCTGACCTGGGCCGGCTCCATCTCCAGCTCTTCCACCTTTTCCCAGTCCCCGTTTTCGTATGCCAGCACCCCCTTCAGGACCTCTCCCACCGTTCCTTCCCTGTCTATCAGTGCTTTCTTAACCGAATCGGAGAGGGGAAGCTCCTCTGTTATCTCCCTGATCGGTGTCCCCAGGAGGACCTCCAGCACGGTGAACAGCCCGGCCAGGAATCCTGAACCGGCCAGTTTGGGGTCTTTCTTCTCCACCAGGAACTCACACATTCTGGCCCTGACCAGGGCGATATTTATCAGCTCTCCCGGATTGTCATCTATCTTCGATATAACCAGCAGGCTCAGCCAGGACCTGATCTCATCTATCCCCAGCATGGTCAGCGCACCCATTATCGATTTAACCTCCATCCTGATTCCGTAATAGACCGAGTTGACCAGTCGCAGAAGCATATAGCTGAGGGAGGCGTCCCGCTGGATGATCATTTCGAGTTTCTGAAAATCTATGGAGGGAGAATGTATCTCTGCCAGGGCGGTCAAAATGGCTCCCCGGGACCCCGAGATCCGGTTTCCCCTGATAACCTTCGGCTTGCTGAGGAAAAACCCCTGAAAGTAGTCAAAACCGAGCTCCCTGCACCTCTCGAAGATTTCAATGGTCTCGATCTTCTCGCCCAGGATATCGATCCCCCTGCTCTTGATATAATCTGAGTACTCCTCCAGTCTGGAGAGGTCCATCTTCATCAGATCGAACTTGACTATTCCCACCAGCGGCAGCAGTTCCTCGATATCCCCAGGGTCAACCACGTCGTCCACGGCAATGGTAAACCCTCTGTCAGAAAGCGAGCGTACAGCTTTCACGATATCCGGGGTCGGTTCCACATCTTCCAGCACCTCCAGGACCACTCTCTTCGCCGGGATGGGAAGTTCCACGCCGTCTATCAGGAATCTCCTGTTGACGTTGATATACGCCTTTTTACCCTCGGAGAGCCGTTCAATCCCGATATCGGTAAAAATGTTGAGTATCACCTGGGAGGCGATCTTGTCCGGATCGGAAATCCTGGCCCGCTGCGCTTCCATGCAATCGCGGTAGAGCATCTCGTACCCTACCACTCTGAGCTTCCGGTTAAAGATCGGCTGCCTGGCAATGAAAATCTCAGGCATCAGTATCACCTCTCTGATTATATCGGCAGATCCGCCGGAAACTGGAGGAGTTAAACCGGCCAGGCAAAGAACGCCCAGCCAGATTCATCTGAGATCTGGTATCAGTACAGAGCCGCTCAGTTAGATTCTACGCCAGCACCTGACCTTCCGCCCCTCTTTCAGTTCAAAAAGGGTGGGTATTTTCTCCCGGCACTTATCTACCGCTTCCGGGCACCTTGGATGGAAGGGGCATCCCGGAGGCAGATTTACCGGGCTGGGAACCTCTCCTCTTATCGCCGCTCCCACTGGAGCGCCCGGCACCGGTTTGGGAATTGAGGCCAGCAGGCCCTGAGTATAAGGATGGAGGGGAGTGGAAAATATTCTCTCCCTGTCAGCCAGTTCCACTATCTTTCCCAGGTACATAACCGCAACCCTGTCGCTGATGTGCTTTACCACCCCCAGGTCGTGAGAAACGAACAGGATGGC
>WJIX01000092.1 GCA_014730075.1 bacterium
AGGTTCTGGGATGGTTTCTGAAGTGAAGAGAAAAAAGATGCTGATGTTCATTAATTTCTTCCCCCCGGCTGCCGGGGGAGGAGTGTACCGTCCCCTGTCATTTGTCAAATATCTCCCGTCGATGTCCTGGGATATTACAGTGATAACACCCGAAGAGGGTGAATTCTGGATCAGCGACCCCAGCCTGGAAGAAGAGATTCCTCCCTCAGTGAGGGTTATAAGAACAGGTTCTCTATCTGCTTCGCGAATTCTGAACAGTATCAAAAAGGGTAAGGGGAGTGGGGCGGCTACCCGTTCATCGGGAAGGTTCGAAATATTCAGAAGAATTGGCGAGTTCCTGCTGCTGCCCGATACCTATATAGGTTGGGTTCCCTTCGCTGTCAGGTCGGCATCCAGGTTATGCGACAGAGAGCCATTTGATCTGGTATACTCGACCAGCCCTCCTGACAGCTCCCATCTGGCAGCTGGACATATATCCCGGAAATTCAACATCCGGTGGGTGGCTGATTTCAGGGATCCCTGGATCGGGCTGTACCTCAGGGACCCGGTAACTCCCATTCACCGAAGAATTCATCGGAGAATGGAGAGGAGAACTGCAGGGGCGGATATTGTCCTGGTTACTACCGACTGGCAGAAGGAAAAACTCCTGGAGCTTTACCCTGATACCAGGGTGGTTAAGATACCGAACGGATACGACAGTGAAAAGATGTACAGATACGAAGAAGTCAGGCCTGATTCAGGGAGATTCACCATTCTTCATTCAGGAATGCTCACCCTGGGGAGGAAATCAAGGAATTTCCTGGAGGGGCTCTCCATCTTCATGAAACGGACCGGAACCGGGCCGGAATCTGTACATGTTATTTTCGCGGGTGCCTGGGAATCGGGCAACCGGGATTCGGTTTATGAATTCGGCCTTCAGGATGTAGTAGATTTCATAGGGCACCTTCCCCACCACGAGTGTATCAGGCTGGAGAAGAAGAGCCATGTCCTTCTGCTGATAAAGCATGATGACGAGAGATACCGGGGACTTATTCCAGGGAAGCTCTATGAATATATCGGTGCCAGGCGGCCAATCCTGGCGGTGGTTCCGGAGGGTGAAGCGGAGAAGATAGTCAGAAACCTTGACCGGGGGGAGACGGTGAGCGTTTCCGACCCTGAAGATATATCGCGGGGACTGGAAAAATTATACTCCCTTTACAGGGAAGGGCGACTGGAGAGCAGTTATTCTCTGGAGGAGGTCAGCCGTTATTCCAGGAAGGCCGAAGCTGAAGTTCTCAACAGAGTCCTGCTCGAATCGATAGGAGATCAATGAACAGAAGAGAGATAATCATACCGGCCCTGGCAGTTCTGCTGTACCTGATACTTTCCATTCCTCTGGCGGGCTCCGTCATAGATGATACCTATATTCACTACCAGTACGCCCGCAACCTGGCCGAAGAGTATCAGCTGGCTTTTAACAGAGGGGTTCCCAGCTACGGAGCTACCAGCCCGCTCTGGGTATTCATACTGGCACTGTCCTGGAAGGCCGGGATGAATATGATTTTCTTCTCTCACCTGCTCTCCCATATCTTCGCCGCTCTGTCGGTAATCATGATTTACTTCTATGTGACCAGATCGGGAGGAGGAGAAAAAGAGGCTGCCGCGGCGGCACTGATAATGTCGGCGGAGGCCTGGTTATTGAGATGGAGTTCGGTGGGAATGGAATCTTCCTTCGCGGTTTTCATGGTAGTGGCAGCCCTGTACCTGTCAGCGGGGAGTATGGACTCGCTGCTGAGGTCGGTGCTGTTCGGTATTTCGCTGGCGCTGGCATCTCTGACCAGGCCGGAAGTGCTGCTGATGGTTCCGATATCAATAGTAGTATTCGTTCTGTTCAGAAGGGAGAAGCTCCGGTACCGCCTGGGCTGGCTGCTGGCCTTCGGTGTGATCTACTCCGGATGGCTTCTGCTGGTAAAATCACATACCGGCACATATTTTCCTCTCACCGCCGGGGCGAAGCAGGGATGGTCATTTCTCAGCCTGCACGCGCTCAAGCGGGTGGTGCTTCCCGTAAAGATAATCGGGGCAACCCTGCTGTTCCCGGCTGCGGCATCGCTGGCCTGGCTTATCACCAGCAGGCGTGTTCTCTTCGACACCCGCACCCTGAAGAGCCCGCTTCTCTTTCCCGCCCTGTGGGCTGTATCACTCCCGGCAATCTATGTCATATTCGATTTTAATATTCTTTCCAGGTATCTGCTCCCGGTCTTTCCCGCCATAATTGTCCTGGGTGTCATGGCAGCCGGTGATCTGGCGTCCCGGGTTAGAAAGGGCAGCCGGGTGATAATCAGCACGCTGGTCGCCCTGGCAATCCTCCAGAATATCATTTTCTATTTCCTGGTGGTGGTGCCGCCCACCAGGGACTTTTCCAGGGGAATGAAGGAGGTCCTGGTACCGATCGGTAAATGGCTGGGTGAGAATACACCGGAGGACGCGGTGGTGGCAACTCCCGATATCGGAGCGATAGGTTTCTACTCCGGCAGGGAGGTCCTTGACCTGGGCGGCCTGGTGACCCCGTGGATAAACCGGCTGAGGGATACCCTGACCGTGGAGCAGATCATCAGGGAGGGGTATTTCCTGAGGGAGCGCTGCGATTACCTGATCGACAGGGATTATATTTCCGCCAGGCTGGAAGGTGAGACCGCCGGCGGGATGGAATTCGTCCCGCTACTTGCCGATACCGTTGCCAATCTGGGAATAAGAAGGCAGAAACCGGTGGTATATACGTTATACCGGCTCCGCCCGGTTGAATAATCGCTGAATTAACAGTTACGGGAGCTCCAGCCGTAGAGCATCACTGAATTAACCAAAAAAATATAGTAATTTTTACCTGTTTTTTTCACCGTATAACGCAACTCACTATATAGCAATTGGTTATAGAGTGGGAAACTTTATTTCTTTTTCCCTTTTTTTCTTGACAATGTGGGGGCTTGTGGGATAAAGTGGGAAAGAGTGGGAAAAAGGGTGGTGCTGATTTTAAGTCTAAGGATACAGATTATTACATATTTTAAGCAGATTCGGTAGCCGGGATGACCAGTTTAATTGGTGAATATAAATGTAAGATTGATTCCAAATCGAGGCTCCTGGTCCCTTCCGGGTTCAGGAGGCTTATCGC
>WJIX01000093.1 GCA_014730075.1 bacterium
AGATGTACGAGGGGTCTATCAGACGGCTTCCCCTGGATATGGATGATTACGGTGGGTACCTTCAGCTGGATGGAAAGAGCGGCAGGCTGGGGTATGTCGCGGGCCTGCGGTACAGCCATCTGGGGATCAGTGAAGATGGGTACCTTACCCCCAGGGCCGGTGTTACCCTGCGGGTACGACCGGGAAGCAGCCTGAAACTACTTTACGGAGAAGCGTTCAGGGGAGCGGGACCGCAGGAGCAGTATTACCGGGTGGCGGGGATTATATATGGAGCGGAAAGGGTTGGTATCAGTCTGAAACCTGAGCGTATCAGGACCTACGAACTCGGACTGGACCAGTCGGTAGGAAAGCGGCACAGTTTCAGAATCAACGGCTTCTATACCGAGGTCTTCGATCTTATTGGGAGAAGAGAGGGAACCCCCGCCGAGACCGATCAGCTGGGCAGCGCCAAGGTCTATGACAACCTGGGAGACCAGACCCTGTACGGGTGTGAGTTCGAGGTCAGGGGTTACCCCCTGAGCCAGTTCAGTTATTTCGCGAACCTCTCATACAAGTCAGGCACCGAGGGTGACAGAGAGCTGGAAATAGAATTCATCGAGCACCTGACTGCCAACGCCGGTTTTTCCTGGAAACCGCTGGAGGTGCTTTCCCTGGCTCCCAATGCGCAGTATGTGGGAAAGAGGGAGGGGAAGGATCTTGTCGGCGAGGATATCAGTGTGGACGGATTTCTGCTGATCCACCTGACGGCCGCCCTGCGGATGGGAAAAAAGACAAGGCTGTCCGTTTATATCCGGAATATTATCGATGAGGAGTATGCATATCCGGAGATGATACGCCGCAGGGGCGTAAGCACCCGGTACGGCGGGCCGATGACCATACCCGGGGGGGCGGGCAGGAGCATATACGCCGGGATTTCCCGCGATTTCTGAAGGTGAGCCTACCTGCGGAGAAGCCTCAGCAGCCACGAGCTTGAAAAGTAGCTGTCATAATTTACCCTTTCACCGCCCCAGCGTTTCTTGAAATCTATCAGGGAGTGGGCGTAGGGGGGAGAGGCTCCCAGGTTTATTTTCTTTATTCCCCGTTCGATCGCATATTCGATGGCGTCGGCTATCAGCACATGGTTGGGCCTCAGGTAACGCTTGGAGTAATCCGAGACGTTCTGCCAGTTGAACAGTGTGTCGCCATGGATGAAGTTTATGCATGAGCCGACCATTCTGCTGTCTTCCAGGAGGGAGTTCCAGTACAGCATCTCGGAACCGGTCAGAATATGCAGTATTGTCTCGAAAAAACGTTTGCTGTAAAGAGGATTTCTCTGACCATGCCGTTTCTCTGTCATCATGTAGAGGTTATAGAATGAATGGAGATCTTCTTCTGTTCTGATTGCTTTGCGGGTTGTGCCAGACTTCAGCCCGTTTCTCACCTGTTCCAGGATACGTTCATCCGGGGGAAGGTAATCGTCCACGCTGTCCAGCTTGATTATATGTGTAAAGGACGGTGACCAGGTAAGAAAAGGCTCCCCGATCTCAGAAAGCCTCCCCTCGAAATCGGTTATAGATATCCTCGAGAAATTACGCTCCTTGAGGAACCTGATCAGATTTGTGTTGAATATGTCTTTCTGCTCTTCATCGGCGCCCTCTTTTAGAATCAGTTCTCCGTAGGTCCCGTAAGGCATGGAATAGAATGACCTGAATCCGTATTTCCGGGTAATTACCGCGGGCATTCCGGCGATCAGCTCTCCATTCAGGTATCCGGTCAGGAATATCGATCTTGCTCCGAATCCTATCCCGCTGGCGCATATGTCGGCCCATTCAGATGTCTGGAAAAAGCTGCCGCCGGCTGAGAGCTCATTCCATGCCTCCCTGTCCAGATCTTTTCTCTTGAGTATCCTGAATTCCATTGGATTGCCCCTGTTCCTGAACCTTTAATTATCAGCGCAGGCAATATGCCGGCAATTACGAGAATAATACCATATACATTCTTCCAGGTAAAAGCCAGAAAATGAGGAGCCCGTTCCGGAATATTTCAGATGGAGCGCTCCGGGTGTATTATCAGGACTTTCCCCAACAATTGCCCCAGTATTCGGCTAACCACAAGTCAATCAGGCAGTTATTAATATAACCAAATCAAATAGGGATTTTACTGCTGATGAGGGCGGCTGAGTGATTTTTTCAAAACCCTCCGCAAGGCGAGCGGGCACGGTTTTCTGCCCCACTGGGGCAGAAAGAGCGAGCCTGAGGACCGGGAGCAGCAGATTTGCTCGCCGGGCAAATCAATGCGTTTTTGAAAATATCACGCAGCCGCACAATACACAAATCAATCGATTGCCTGATAGTGTCTAAATTGGGGAAACTCCACGTGTATTATGAATTGACTTTTCGGAAAGAGTCCAATAACCTGATGCTTAATGATTAAAAGGAAACTACTTGCGGCGTACGTGATGATCCTGTTCGCCCTCGCCGCGTCCCCGGCCGGGGCGGGAGGATTGTCGGCAGGACTGAAATACGGCCACTCCATTCTGCTGGCTGATTACGCTGATCCCGGCTCGGCGGTTAGCGCCGACCTTTCCTGCGATTTCAATCAGCTGACAGGTGCCGGGTTTCAGTTTTCGTATAATATCTATCAGCCCCTCCCCGCATGCGAGATTTTCGGGGGGGACTGCCGGTGGGAAAGGGAAGGTGATTTCAGAGTTTCAGAATATTTCGTATTCATGAGGCTGTCCTCACCGCATCTGGTGATAATTCCGGCCAGCGCCTTCATCATCCTGGGCCCCTGCTGGTTCAATATCGACCAGGATATCGTATATACCAGCGGGTTGGGTGCGTCCCCGCAAAGGCGCACCATCAGAAGAGATATCGACAGAATAGGTTTCATAGCCGGAGGAGGATTCATTTTCGACGATTTCAGGGGTTTTTCGATTGAATTTGCCCCGGTACTGAAGGTGTTGGATGATATGGACAATCACCTCGATATATATATGGGAGTAAGATATGAGTTCAATTGAAGGAGGAGGGGGGTTGCAGAGTAATTCATTCAGCACCGGGATGGAGTTTTCGGAAGAGCTTGACAGGCGCGCTTCACTCCGGGAAGTCAGGGATTTATTCAAAATTCCCGACGGGACAATATATATGCTGGGCAACTCGCTCGGGCTGCTCAGCGCCCCCTCACGCAGTGCGGTCAGCAGGGTGCTGGATGAATGGGAAAACCTGGCGATTAAGGGTTGGCTGGAGGGTGAACCGCCCTGGTTCTGGATGGCCGAACGGTTGGGAAAAGCGGCAGCCGGGATGGTGGGAGCGAAAAACCTGGAGGTGATATGCACCGGCAGCACCACATTCAACATTCACTCAATGGTAAGCACCTTTTATAAACCATCGCATGGAAGGTCCAGGATAGTGGCGGCCGCCGATGATTTCTCAAGTGATATATACGCCCTCAAGAGCCAGATATCCCTGAAGGGGATGGACTGGAGAGAGCATCTGATCCTGGTGCAGCCGGACAGGAGAAGGCAAACCAGCGAGGAGAGGATCGAGCAAGCGATCACTGAGGAGGTGGCGCTGGTTCTTCTTCCTTCTGTTTTCTACCGAAGCAGCCAGCTCCTGGATATGGAGAGGATAACAGCCCATGCTCACCGGAAGGGAGCTATTATCGGGTTCGATTGTTCACATTCTGTGGGGGTGGTTCCCCACCGGTTCGATGATTTCTCCCCCGATTTCGCACTGTGGTGCTCGTACAAGTACCTCTGCGGCGGCCCCGGTTCCCCCGCGTTTATCTACATTAACAGCGAGCACTTCGACCTTGAGCCGGGCGTGGCGGGATGGTTCGGCAATGTCAAGGAAACACAGTTCGACCTCAGACTCGATTTCGAGCACACCCGGTCGGCAGGGGGCTGGCAGGTTTCCTCACCCGGCATATTAAGCGCTGCGGGAGTGGAAGGAGCGCTGGAAATAATCCTGGATGCAGGAATAGAGAGGATAAGAGAAAAATCATTGAAGATGACCTCCTATCTCATTTTTCTTGTGGACCAGCTGCTTTCCGGAGAGCCGTATGACTTTGATCTGATCACGCCCCGGGAACCAGAGAAGAGGGGCGGCCACGTCGCGCTTTCCAGGAAGCATGATGCCTCCCGCATAAAGGAAGCCCTGCACGGCAGGGGCGTAATCACCGATTTCAGGCCCCCCGATATAATCCGGCTGGCTCCCTCGCCGCTCTACAACACCTACCGTGAGATCAGGGAGGTTGTAGAGCAGATAAGGGAGATCATAGATACCGGTGAGTACCTGCGGGTCTCGCCGGAGAGAAAGATCATCAGCTGATATAATATATTGGTCAATCCGGACCGGAGTAATAACAGCTGCTGCGGTCCTATGCGTTCAAAACCCTGCCCGGAAAGAATTAAGTAAAAACTGATAAAGTCCCCCTCCCGATCCTCCGATGATGGTAATGACAGATACAGTTCAATCAGCACCGGAGGAAAGCAAAATGAAGGATAGCCGACTTCTACGGGAAGGGGAACTTGTAAGAAATGAATTGATTCCCGCAAGAGTTCTTATATTTCTGCTGATCCTGCTTGCGGCATCCTCCGCGGCGCCGGTTCAGGCGGCGGAGACCCGGGAGGGCGGAGAAATATCCGATTACAGCATCGAGGAATTGATGAACCTCGATATCAGGACCCTGTCCAGGAAACCGGAAAAGCTGGTCGCCGCTACCGCTTCGGTATCGGTCCTCACCAGGGAGGATATCCGGCGGTCCCCCGCGACAAACATTCCTGAGCTCTTGAGTATGGTACCCGGGCTTCAGGTCTATAGAATCAACGAGAACAACTGGAATATAAAGGCACACGGTTTCGATCAGAGCTTCGGGGGCAATTTTCTGCTCCTTATCGACGGCAGGAAACTGAGCTCAAATCCGGCTAACCGCTACGTGTTGCTGGTCGAAGAACTGCTTATTGAGGATGTCGAACGGATAGAGATAATAAAAGGCCCCGGTGCGGTAAGCTGGGGAGCCAGGGCTCATAATGGTGTGATAAATATAATAACAAGAAATTCAAGATACACCCAGGGCTTCATGGCAAGCGCGGAGGGCGGACTGGAAAAGGAATTCAGGACCGGCCTGAGATACGGGGGGAGATTGGGAGAGGATTCGTTCTACCGGTTAAACCTCAAGTACATGAATGGTGACCTTGCTTTGAGTTCCGAAGAGGATGTGGATGACCAGTGGGATTTTATTTCAGGCGGGTTCCGTCTCGACCTTAACCCGTCGGTAGACCGGCATTTCATGATAGAGGGTTCATATAAGAGCAAATATATAACCAATACCTTCAGATATCCCTTTCTCTACCCACCCTACAGTGATACCGGCACGGAAGAGGGATATATCGGGGGCGGCAATTTCCTGCTTTCCATGGTCCAGAGCTGTCCTGGACGTTATGAACTGGAAACTTCCCTCTCCGGTGAGAGCTGGAAATATGACAACAGCGAGTTCGGGGATATCATCAGCAGGAACCTTATATTCAACCTGGTTCACCAGTTCAGTTTCACGGACAGGCAGGAAATGGTCTGGGGCCTGGAGTACGGTTACCTGGGGGATGAGATAGAGGTGAACAGGTATTCCCAGGTCGGTGATATCGACAAGGATATGCATCAGTTCAGCGCCTTTCTGCAGGACCGGATCGATATTTTCAGACGTTACCTCAAACTGATCCTGGGGGTCAAGCTGGACAAGCAGCTCGAATCAGACCTGGAATTTCTTCCGGAGGCAAGAGTCCTGTTTACGCCCCATAAAAGGCACTATATATGGGGATCGGTATCAAAGGTAATAAGAAGACCCTGGCATTTCGAAAATAATTTCAGCCTCAATCTGAACACCAGGCCTCCCGGTTCGGTGGTCCCGGGATATCCGGTGATAACCAGAATGAACGGGAACAGGGAACTCCGCAACAGGGAGCTGATAGCGTATGAAGCGGGATACAGGCCGCAGTTAAGCGACAGGATATCGGTGGATATATCGGGATATTATCACCGGTACAGCCATTACCTCTCGTGGAGGGTGGAAGAACCCTTCCTGTCAACCTCGGGGCCGCCTCATTTCGTGCTCCCGGTGCATCTGGAGGACAGGAAGAAGGGAAGCTCCTACGGTATAGACGGTTCTGTGGAGTATTCCCCGCTCGATCGCCTCAAGATGAGGTTCGGCATATATACCTCAACCGTTGAATTGGAGCTGGAAGGAGCGGCAGTAGAGGAAGATCTTCTTCCGGCGGGAGAGAAGACCCCTGATTATCAGCTCTATTTTTCCTCTTCTCTTGATATTACCCCCTCTGTCCTGTTCGATCTGAGGGCGAAATATTCCGATGAGTTCGAAGATTCCGGTGTTGATGAACGTTATAATATGGACGTGAAACTCAGCTGGCTCCTGGCGGATAATCTGAATCTCTCCCTGACAGGGCAGAATCTTCTGGAAGAGGATTATTATCAGTTCAGGCCGATGAGTTCTTACCTGGTAGCATCACAGGTGGACCGCAGAATTTTTTCGACACTTACATTTACATTCTGAAGGGTATAACTGAAGATGACCGGCAGCTTTATTAGAATTTTAACAAGCGGGAACTCCCGCCAGTTTTCAGCGGCACTACTGGTCTCGGCATTTCTGCTGGCCTGTTTTCCGAAGTCAGTTCATATCAGCGGATTGGATGCTCTGGCCGCGACCCGTACCGGAGAGAAGGAACAGGTTAACGTGGTCAAGGCCGCCTATCTCCGCAACTTCCTGAAGTATGTCGGATGGCCCGATTTGACTTTCCAGAACGAAACCGTTCCTATCTCCATATATATTACCCGCGGGGATTTCGCCAGGTATGCCATGGAGGAGCTTCACCTGGAGAGGGTCAGGAACAGGAGGCTGAGGCTGCATGAATGGGATGGCTCCGAAGAGAGCCTGAGTCCGGCCTGTAATGTGGTCTATGTGGACGGGGCCTGCGGTGAGGACCTGGACGTTATGATAACCCTCTTCGAGAAGAGGAATATTCTCTCTATCGGCTCGGTGAAGGGATTCGCGGAGAGGGGCGGGATAATTGAACTGATCAGGGTAGACGGGAATATCAGGTTCATAATAAACACCTCAGCGGCCGAAAGGGCGGGGATTACCATCGAATCGCAGCTTCTCAGGCTCGCGAAAATAGTAAGAAAATAGATTAATTATTCACTCTACTCCTGTCCATTTAACCCTGCCGGTTATATTTTGTGGCCGTCGGAGCGGTATAATCATCCATTCCGAATTATAGTTGACTTTTTTCGATATAAGTGTAAATTTTATAATGCTTTTAATGTTTTGGAAGTTTGACTGGATCAAAGATGAGAGGTAAGTGGTTAAATGCTTGAGAATGAAGTATGTTACGAAGCCACTCTCGATCATGATTTTCTTGATGAGATCTATTCTCTGCCGGGAGGAGAAGAGATCAAGAGATGTATCCAGTGCGGATCATGCAGCGGCTCCTGTCCGCAGGCCTGCCAGATGGACCATGCGCCCAGAAAGATTTTTTCTCTGATACGCGCCGGCTTCAGGGATGAGGTACTGGAGTCGAATACCATATGGCTCTGTTCATCCTGCTATACATGCGCCGTGAGGTGCCCCAAGGAGATCAAGATCACCGATGTCATGTACGCGCTCAAGAGACTGGCTATAAAGGAAGGCAAGGCCCGGAAGGGCAGAAAGGCAGCTGTGCTGTCAAAGAACTTTGTCAAAATGGTCAATAAATACGGGCGTAACCATGAAACAGAATTAATGACAAGATATATACTTGAGGCTGAGCTGTTCAACGCACTGCATTTTGTTCCCCAGGGAATGAGACTGATGATGAACGGCCGGCTCCCGGTGATGCCCCACAAGATCAAGAATCTCGATCAGCTGAGGAAGATAATCAACAAGGTTGAAGAGCTGGGGGAGATATAGATGAAGTATACTTACTATCCAGGTTGTTCAGTAACGGCCACGGCCAACCTGTACCAGGAATCGATTGACACTGTGGCGCCCTCTCTCGGGATCGAGCTGGAAGAGCTTGATGACTGGAACTGTTGCGGGGCTACCGCCTATATGTCGGTCAGGGAGCTGATGAGTTTTGCGATATCGGCCAGAAACCTTGCCATGGCCGAAAAGTTCCACCGTGACCTGGTCACCCCGTGCAGCGCCTGCTATCTGGTTCTGAACAAGACCAATCATTACTTCAATGATTATCCGGACATGAGGAGTAAGATAGGAAAGGCGCTCGAAGCGGGAGGACTAAGCTACAGCGGAAATGTTAGAGTAAGGCATATACTGGACGTAATAGTCAACGATGTGGATATGGAGAAGATTTCTTCTCAGGTCACCAGAGACCTGAAGGAGCTCAGGGTGGCTCCATATTACGGATGCCAGATAGTCAGGCCGGAGATGGGTTTCGACGATCCGGACGAGCCAGAATCGATGGACCGTCTTATAGAAACTCTGGGCGCCGAAACGGTCGACTATTCCATGAAGACAAAATGCTGCGGTGCCTCTCTGATGGGGACCGAGGAGAAGATGGCCCTGGCGCTCTGCCGGGACCTTTTGATGGATGCACAGAAAAAAGGCGCTCACTGCATAGTTACACTCTGCCCGCTCTGCCAGATGAATCTGGATATCTATCAGCCCAAGGTCAACAGTCTGTTCAAGACAGATTTCAAAATCCCGGTAATCTATATCACACAGCTGATAGGGATCGCTCTGGGGGCCAGCCCCGCGGAGCTTGGTATGAAGCGTCTCGGAGTAAAAGTATCAGGAGAAATGAAAAGAATTATTGAGGGAGCGTAAAATGGCTGTACGCATAGGTGTTTACATCTGCCATTGCGGAACCAATATCGCCGGTAAAGTCGATATCGACGAGGTAGTCGAGTTTGCCAGGGGTCTCGAGAATGTTTCGCTGGTTAAAGATTACAAGTTCATGTGTTCCGATCCCGGACAGGCCCTCCTTCAGAAGGATGTTGAGGATGGCCTGATTGACAGAGTGGTAGTCGCTTCGTGTTCTCCACTGATGCATGAGAATACGTTCAGAAAGGCAACCGAAAGGGGCGGGCTTAATCCCTACCTCTTCACCATGGCCAATATCCGGGAGCAGTGTTCCTGGGTGCATCTGGACGGGGCCGAGACAACCGACAAGGCCAAGGACCTTATCGCCGCGGCGGTACGCAGGGCCTTTCTTCTGGAACCGCTCACCAAAAGGGAAGTGCCGATTAATCCCAGGACTCTGGTTATAGGCGGGGGGATTGCCGGTATTCAGGCTGCTCTCGACCTGGCGGAGGCCGGGAAACAGGTTGTCCTGGTGGAAAGAGAGCCCTCCATAGGCGGGCATATGGCCAAATTTGACAAGACCTTTCCTACTCTGGACTGTTCCGCCTGTATCCTCACTCCAAGGATGGTCTCCGTAGGGCAGCACCCGAACATCGAATTGATGACCTATTCAGAGATAGAGGAAGTGGGAGGATATGTAGGGAATTTCAACGTCACAGTCCGGAAGAAGGCCAGGTACGTGGACGAACAGCTCTGTAACGGATGCGGTGCCTGCTGGGAAAAATGCCCCGGCACCAGGGTTCCCAGAAAGGGAAATGTTCACGAGAAACTTTCTCTGGGTCCCACCACTTCGATTTACATGCCATTCATGCAGGCGGTCCCGGCAATCCCGGTGATTGACGCGCAGACATGCCTATACCTGAAGGATGATCAGCATAAATGCGGCCTGTGCGCCAAGGAATGTGAAAGGGATGCCATAAATTATGATATGGAGGATGAGAGCGTTGAGTTCGAGGTCGGTAATATCATCATAGCATCCGGCTTCCAGACCTTCGACCCCTCCGTGATCAAGAGGTACGGGTACGATAGGCTGGATAATGTGATTACCGCCCTCCAGTTCGAGATCATGAACTGCGCTTCCGGTTCCACCGGGGGCAAGATTCAGAAGGCGGATGGCAGCGAACCTGAAGCAATAGGAATCGTGCACTGCGTGGGCAGCAGGGATGAAAATTATCATGAATACTGCTCCCGGGTCTGCTGCATGTATTCTCTCAAGTACTCGCACCTGATTAAGGAAAAGACCAACGCTGAAGTTTATCAGTTCTATATTGACATGAGGTGTTTCGGAAAGGGTTACGAGGAGTTCTATGACAGGCTCCTCACCGAGGATGTAAGATTCGTGAGAGGAAAGGTGGCCGAAGTCACCGATGTTGCCATGAATGAAGCGGAGGAAGGGAAACTGATAGTCAGAGTGGAAGATACTCTTCTGGGAAGTGTCAGGAGGATCCCTCTGGATATGGTAATTCTGAGTACGGGCCTGGAAGCTCACCATTCGCTGAAAGATGTGGCTAATAAGTGTAATGTTTCCGTTGGGAGCGACGGTTTCATAATCGAGAAACATCCCAAACTGGGCCCTGTGGCCACTGCCACCGATGGTGTATTCCTGGCAGGCGCCTGCCAGTCTCCCAAGGATATACCTGATACCGTGGCGCAGGCTTCAGCCGCTTCCAGCGCGGTGCTTTCCATGATAACACGGGAAAAGATCGAGATCGAGGCGGCCACCGCCGAGGTCAATGAGGATAAATGTTCAGGATGTAAACTCTGTAATACCCTCTGCCCTTATCTGGCTGTCAAGTTCGATGAAGAGAAAGGGGTCTCGGTGGTGAATGAGGCGCTCTGCAAGGGCTGCGGAACCTGCGTGGCCGGCTGTCCCAGCGGGGCGATTTCGGCCAAACACTTTGAGGACAGGCAGATCTTTGCCGAGATAGAAGGTATTTTCTCAGGTTTAGAGTATAAAACTGTTTCCAAGCCGAAGGGATAACGGAAATGACGTTTGAACCGAAGATTGTCGGATTCCTGTGCAACTGGTGTTCCTATACCGGCGCTGACCTGGCGGGAACATCCAGGATCAAATATTCACCCAATATCAGGTCGATAAGGGTGATGTGCAGCGGCAGGATAGAGCCGACTTTTATAGTCAAAGCTTTATATGAGGGTGCTGACGGGGTCCTGATAGCGGGATGCCATCCAGGCGACTGCCACTATCAGGAGGGTAATTATAAAGCGCTTAGAAGGTACAGGATGCTTAGAATGATACTTCCCGGTTTCGGGATTGAACCCGAAAGAGTAAGACTTGAATGGGTGGCCGCCTCGGAAGGAGAGAGATTCGCTAACGTGGTGGACGAGTTCACCGATCAGATCAGAGATCTGGGGCCCCTGAAGGTTCGAGATTCGCTGGAAAGGATCCTCAGCGAAGATGCGATTCCGGAGCTGGAAGAAGCTATGGAAGAAAGCGGTGACGCCAATGAAGCTTAAAACTGGAATATACTGGGGCGCGGGCTGCGGTGGATGCGACGTGGCGGTACTGGATGTTCACGAGAAGATACTTCTGGTAGCTGAGAAGATGGAGCTGTTATTCTGGCCGATCGCCATGGATTTCAAATATGAAGATGTGGAGAAGATGGAGGATGGAGAGTTCGATATTGTAATGTATAATGGTGCTATCAGGAACTCTGAAAATGAGGAAATAGCAAAACTGCTCAGAAAAAAATCGAAGACCATGGTCGCGCTGGGGGCATGCGCCCATCTGGGCGGCCTGATAGCGATGGCCAATTTTCACACCAGGGAATCTCTGCTTAACCGGGTCTACCTGGAAACTGAATCAACCGATAATCCCGATTCGGTCATACCGGCTGAGAAATGGAAGAAGGGGGAAGAGGAACTTGAGCTTCCCGCCTTCCATAGCACCGTGAAGACCCTTGATCAGGTAGTCGACGTGGATTACTACATACCGGGATGCCCGCCGGTGCCTGATCAGATCGTATCAGCCCTGGTTCAGGTCTGGGAGGGCAAACTACCCGGTAAGGGTTCAGTGATCGGAGCGGGTGAACGGACCCTCTGCGATGAATGCCCCCGCGAGAAGGAAGAAAAATCTATTACCGAGTTCAAGCGTCCCGTGGACGCCATACCGGAACCGGAGAAGTGCCTCCTGGAGCAAGGTTTCCTCTGCCTGGGGCCGGTTACCAGGGAGGGATGCGGAGCCAGGTGTATAAAGACCAACGTTCCCTGCAGGGGATGTTACGGTCCGCTGGAGGAAGTAAATGACCAGGGCCTCAGAATGCTGAGCGCTCTCGCTTCGGTTCTGGAGCCCAAGGAAGAGAAAGCGATAGATGAACTCATCAGCCAGCTCCCCGATCCGCTGAGAACATTCTACCGGTTCAGTGCAGCTGCTTCCATACTGAGGAGGAAAAAAGTATGAGGCGCGTAGAAATAGATCCAATCACCAGGTTGGAAGGACATGGCAAGATATCCATTTTCATAGATGAAGACGGTTCGGTTGAGAACGCCTATCTTCAGATCCCCGAACTGAGGGGATTTGAAAAATTCGTAGAGGGCCTCCCGGTGGAGGAGATACCGAGGATAATGCCCAGGATATGCGGAGTATGCCCGGCTGCTCACCATATGGCTGCCGGCAAGGCGGTGGACGCCGTCTATGACGCCGATATACCCCCGGTGGCGAAAAAACTCAGGGAACTTTACTATATGGCTCATTTTATTCACAGCCATGCCGCCCATTTCTACGCCCTGGCGG
>WJIX01000094.1 GCA_014730075.1 bacterium
CCACAATACAGGGCTATTTGAAAGGACAGGGAATAATGAGTAAAGAACGCGGGATATGCACCGTTGCATTTTTAACAGTTTTAGCCTTTATCATTTCCGCCGCTCCGCTTTCGGCTGCGGTTAAAACGGAACATCCCAGGATATGGCTGACCGACCAGCGGAAGGCACTCCTGATAGACAGGCTCAATGACAACACCGCCGCCGCCCAGAATCTCAGGAACTGGTGCGACAGCCACATAAATGAATCGCTCTCCGGATATACCGAATCCCGCGCCGTCCCGACGCTTAAGGCGATAAACTACGCCCTGATGTATCAGCTGACCGGAAATACATCATACGGGGACAGGGCGATAGAGATAATCGAGCATATATTAGCCAACCCTTACAGCAACTATACCATAGATGAGTGGATCGGATTCGATAATTACTATACTGACCGGTACCTGATACCGCCGGTGGCGATAGTGCTGGACTGGTGCTGGGACCATATGAGCAGCTCCCGGCGAGATGAATTCATCTCCCAGCTGGACACCTGGGCGGCTGATCTGATGACCGGAGCCCCCTGGGGGTGGGAGGACCCGTCGGTAAACTACTTCTACGGCCACTGCTGGGCGCTTCTTACCACCGCCTACGCCATTCATGGCCATAACTCCAACGCGCCCGGTTACCTGGAACATGCCCTGCTGATGCTGGATGAGGGGATAAAATATACCAAGGGTGAAGAGTCAATCTGGGGCTATATGGGAAACTACATCGGCAGAGCCAAGGGAGGGCTCTGGAATGAAGGGACATCCTACGGCTGTGTGGATAACGAGTTCATCGGCGCGGCGATTCTGGCGGTAAGGTCGGCGGAAACGGACAAGGCGAATTATCCCGAATCGGGATTCCCCTTTGCCAACGAGGTCATTCAGTTCTATATCCACGCCCTGTACCCTTCAAATGATCATACCTACGCCGATGGGGATGGAGCCAGCTGGGGTGGAATAGGAGCAACCACCAGGGTGCCGATACTCCTCTGCACCGAACTGGCCGACGCTCAGCATACCAGCTACAGCAAATACTGGCTGGACAGTTATACCACCAGGTCAACGGTAGATTACAAGCTCTACCATGAATTCATGTGGTACCCGGAAGAGGCGTCGGCAGCCGATTACCGGGGCGAAGTAGATCTTCATTACCTGTGCGAGGGCTCCCAGGTCCTTTTCTGGAGAAGCGGATGGGGAACTGACGATACCTGGATGGCATTCAGGATAGGGCTTCTGAATACCGCCCACGCTCTCAACGGGCTGGGTCATTTCATAATCTACGACGAAGGTTACCTGGTTACCGACAAGGCGGCCGAGACCGGCAGAAGCATGGATGTGGGCGACGTTCACCACAACGTGCTGTTCATACCTCCCCCGGAGGAGAAGAAGCTCTACTGGGGAGCCTCCGAGATCGAACATTACGAGGTAACCTCCAATTACCTCTATCTGGCCGGGGATATGTCTCCGGTCTATAACGCTCAGCCTGACTACCGGCACAACACCGTAGATGTCAAGGAGAGGGAGTTCTTCCTGATCAAGGATGAGAAAGTACTGCTGGTAATGGACAGGGGCAGGTCATTCGACAGCTCCGTGGATAAGACCTTCCAGCTGTACCTGCATGAGCAGCCCACTTCCTCAGACGACGATTACATAGTGGATAACGGAAACACCGAGCTGATTATTCATACCGCCTACCCGGATAACGTAAATACCGGCTTCGACGAGTACGGGACTCCCCGGATGAGGGTTACCACTTCCGCCTCGGAACTGTCAAAAACATTCCTGCACCTGTTCAAGCTATCTGAATCGGGAGAGTTTCTGCAGAACTCCGATGTCAATGTATCTGGAGCGGATATGATAGGGACCGCGTTCGTGGGGAATACCCTGGACTCTGATTTCATGGTGATGTTCAGCAACAACATCACGGGCGGGCCGGTGACGGACGACCCGGTTACCGCTGACTTTGCCGGATTCGGAAATTACATCCTGGCCTATGTCCTGAACATGCAGCCGAACACAGATTACTACTATTCGGATACTCACGTTGACTCGTCCATAGAGCTGGTCATCTCTACCAGCGACCTGGGCGCAGAAGGGCCGGTAACCAGTTCACCCGAAGGAGTTCTGATTCTGGGGATACAGCCTGGAGAAAATCCGGCGCCTCCTCCGGCTCCGACCGGGACAAAAATCCACTGAATAGAAATGTGGCTTAATCTGATGAAAGCGCTCAGTCTCTACTGAAACCGGAGCAGCTGATCCCTTTATCCCTGAGAAGCTCCAGTATGCTCTCCGGCTCCTCACCCCGGAGGCAGAGCCTCCCCCACAGCTCTATATCTATCAGATTCCAGAGCAGTTTGGGGCTGGAGTGGACAGTCTTCTCCAGTCTTTGCGGCTCGTACCCCAGAGCCTCCCTGACGAATCCGTCTTCCAGGATAGAGCTCATCGGGCTGATCCACTTATTTATGGGGACATCCCCGCCGTACTTGGCCCTGGCAGCCAGACCCTCTCCCAGGTACGGAAGGGCCGCTCTTCTGACCACCATCTTGGCCTCCCTCCAGCTGACGCAGTGCGAGACCGGCAGGTTGACCGCGAACCTGATCATCTCCAGGTCCAGGAAGGGATAGTACAGAGAGACCCCGCACCTTGCGCTTATCTCGTATCTCCTGTTGAGAAGATGCTGCTGGTAATCGAAAAGGTTCTGCAGCATCAGGATTTTTACGGCCCTCTCCTTCTCATCCTCTATCGGCGAGAGGGCTTCTCTCACTCTGCCCTGATCCGCTCCCCTTTCCAGGTTTCCCATTCCCAGCGCTTCCATATCTGGAATTGAGTTTCTCATCCTTAGCTGGAGCTGGATCCTGTCCAGGTCTCCAGTCCCTATTCTTAACGCGGTCCGGAGCTTTCCGGGAAGCCAGTTGAACAGCGAACGCAGCCTGACATACTTGTAGAAAGAAATGACATTTCCATATCCCCCGAACAGCAGGTCGCTGGCCACTCCCATGATATGGTTCGGCCTCTGCCGGTCCTGCTTCGAATCTGAACCGGCATAGAATTTCGGGGTGGCAGGGTGCACTATCGGCTGGTCGAAATCGAGTATAGCCCTGAGCAGAAAGGGGTAGAAATCCTCAGACTTCAGGTAACTGGTATAAAGCTCCACTCCCAGCCGGTCGGCGGTGTCCCGGGCCATACTGTCCTCCTGAACCCTGGCGTCGGATACGCTGGTACATAGAACCGGCAGGGAGAATCCGATATCGTTCAGAACCCCTCCCAGGTAACTGCAGTCGATCCCGCCCCCGCAGCTGAGACCGAAGCGTGAGCTGTCAGCGCCTTCGGCGATCCTGCCGAGACAGGTTCTGGCCCGGGCGGTCAGCTCTTCAGGGCCGTTGATATAACGCCTGCTCCTGTACAGCTCAATATCGAAAAGCTCCTCGTAACTGAAATACCTTCCCCTCTTCATTTTGCCACTGGAAAGATCGACGGTGAGATAACCCCCGAATTCAGTAAGGAAGATATCTTCATAGAAGGTATATCTTCCGTATAGCGCGTCGAATATCAGGTGCTCCACCACGGAGGCGGTCCTAAGCCTTGAACTGCCGCAGCTCTCCCGGACCGCATTCAGGGATGAGGCGAAGATGAACATCCCCCCTCCCCGGAAGTAATAGAGGGGAAACGCGCCGCTCCTGTCGCCTGCAATCAACAGGCGATTCTTCTTCCGGTCATGTATGGCAAGGGAGAACATCCCGGGGACCTCCCCCAGGAATTCATCCCCCAGCTTATTATAAAGATAGAGTATTATCTCCGCATCAGTAGCTTCTGGCGAGAGCTGGTGCCTGGAACAGTGCTGGCGCAGTGCCGGGATAAATCCGGCGTATACCAGACTGCAGTTCTTATCCCCGGATTCCAGTATGCCTCCCCGGAAGAGCTGCCGGTCCTTAACCAGGCCAAGCACGGCGTTATCCCTGCCGGCGGTTGCTGCTTCTGAGTCCGGGCCGGCTGCGGCTAACAGATTACCGGCCAGAGCTTCGGCAATCTGATCTTCTCCCTTTCCATTTCCGTAATCAACCACTCCAAATAATCGGGGCAAATCCTACCTCCTGTGGCTACCAATAATCTCTCCGTAAAGTTTCCGGTATCCTCTTTCCATC
>WJIX01000095.1 GCA_014730075.1 bacterium
GCTACCGTATAATTGATTTTTGCCTCAGCAATTGTGTGAATTCGGGGATTACAACTATATATGTTCTGGCACAGTACAATCCTCGTTCTCTGATAGAACATATCGGAATGGGAAAACCCTGGGACCTGGACAGAAAAACGGGTGGCATATATATCATGCAGCCCTCTCATCATGGGAGGGTGGCTGAATGGTACGGGGGAACCGCAGAAGCTCTTTTTCAGAATATCGAGATAATCGGGGACTCGGATGCGGACCTGGTACTGGTTCTTTCAGGGGATCAGGTCTACAGGATCGATTACCGCTCCATGGTAAAAGAGTTCTCGAAAAGCTCATCTCCTGTTACGGTTGCCTGCAGGGAAGCGCTCCCGGGGCATGAACAGCGCCTGGGGATGGTTGATATTGATGATGCGGGAATGATACGGGATCTGCTGGAGAAGCCTGAAGTCTCCAGCTACAGACACGCCTCATTGGGGATATATCTTTTTGACAGGGAATTTCTGCTCGATTCACTCAACCGGGATACGGTTGATATAGTATTCGATCTGTTAAAACCTGCTATCCGGAGAGGAGAGGTTTCATCCTTTATGTTCCGGGATTACTGGGAGGATATTGGCTCCATAGATACATATTACCGGGCTTCCATGAAACTTCTGGATGGTACAGGGTTTATAACTGAGAAGGGGTATCCACTCTTCACCAGAGAATCAGGATTTCCCCCAACCAGGATAAGTGGCGGATCAGATATCAGGGGGTCAATAATAGCCGATGGGTGCAGTATATACGGGAATGTTAAGGAATCGATTATATTTACCGGGGTAACGGTCGAGAGGGGGGCTGAGGTAAGCAAAAGTATTATATTTCAGAGTACCAGTATCAGGGAGGGGGCCGGGGTATACCGTTCAATCATAGACAAGGAAGTTCAGATAGGAGAGGGAGGTTCTGTCGGTAAACCAGTCAAGGGCGGCGGTACTGGGATAACTTTGGTGGGGAAGAGGGTGAGTATAGCTCCTTCGGCATCGGTAAAGCCGGGAAGCATGATAGAACCAAAGACTCCCTTTGAGAGGGGCATATAGAATGGATGATCTGGTAGCATTCATACTGGCGGGAGGCAAGGGGCAGCGGCTCAGTGTGCTTACCAGAAACAGGGCGAAACCGGCCGTACCATTTGCTGGTAAGTACCGGATAATAGATTTTACCCTGACCAATTGCGTAAGGAGCGGGATTAACCATATCTATGTACTTACCCAGTACATCTCCCGCTCGCTTGTCAGGCACCTGGGAATAGGAAAACCATGGGACCTGGACAGGAAGAAGGGTGGGCTCAGAATCCTGCATCCTCGGCTCGGGTACGAGGGAGCTGACTGGTATATGGGGACAGCTGATGCCCTGTACCAGAATATTTCTGTTCTGGAGGAATTGGACTGCAGCAATATCCTTATCCTCTCGGGAGATCATATCTACAGAGAGGATTACCGAAGATTCCTGGACGCACACAGGCGGCTCGGCGCTGAAGCATCAATGGGTACCGTGGAAGTGGATAGTTCATTGACCAGGCATTTCGGGATAGCGACCCTGGATAAGAACAGCAGGGTGGTTAGTTTCGATGAAAAGCCACTCAAAAGCGACAGCAGTCTTGCATCTATGGGTATTTATATATTCGGAAGAGAATTCCTCATATCGGTTCTCCGTAAACTGAAGGAGAGGTTCCACGACCTGGACTTCGGAAAGCATATAATTCCATACCTGACAGGGAAAGGGGTCTTGTCAGGGTACAGATTCGACAGGTACTGGCTGGATATAGGAACGGTTGCCAGCTATTACAACGCAAGCCAGGATCTTCTGGACGGTGAAAGCCGCAGCGGATTCGACCTCTTTTCAGAAGAGATACTGACAGTGCCTGACGACAACCTTCCTTCACTCATAGACAGGGAATCAGAGATAACAGACTCTATTATCTGTAATGGGTGCGATATCAGGGGAAGGGTTGATTCCTCCATTCTTTCCCCCGGTGTAGTGGTTGAAAAGGGAGCTCAAGTGAGAGGTTGTGTCCTCTTTCACAGGTGCAGGGTAGGCAAGGGGACCGTGATAAGCAATACCATAATGGATAAGATGTCAGATACAGGAGATGGTTCCTCAATAGGGGCCGGGGATGATGCTGTTGCCAACCGGCTTTACCCCGATTATATTCACTCAGGGATAACGCTGATAGGTAGGAAAACTACCATACCTGACGGGACGAGAATCGGTTCTAACTGCCTGATCGACGGTGAACCTAGAACTGGAAAGGTAGAAGAAAGGGATTACGGCGACGGCGATTGCTATGTTCCAGAGGAGACAGGATTAAGCTGATCGGTGTCCACAAGTATCTTGATTTTATTTCCGGGATAGAGCCGCTCACCATCAATATCACCATTCCATCTGAGAAGGTCTTCAACGGTAGTATTGTATTTCCGTGAGATGGAAATAAGTGTATCTCCTTCCTTTACCACGTAAATCATACTGACCCTGTTCCCGCCGGTCCGGGGTGGCTCGGTACCCGGAGGCAGGTAGACCAGTAGCTTATCGCCAGCCTTTATCAGTGAGGTATATTTGAGGTCATTCCATGATCTCAGACTGCCGATGCTGGTATTAAAGCGCCGGGCTATTTCACTGAGACTGTCTCCCGGTTTGATGGTGTACTGGTGTTTCCTGTAACCGGCCGGCACCTTTGCTCTGCTGACCCTCAGTTTGTCAGGCAGGTCGGGGCTGTGCATATAGGCAGGTTCGATAATAAGGTCTCCACTTGCCACGGAACTCTCGTTGACCGGTACCATCAGGTAGCTCCCGGCCCTGATCCTCCTCGGATTTGAGATATCATTGATCCTGATCAGTTCGGACATCACTATACCGTATCTTTCAGAAATATCAGAGAGTGTTTCTCCACGCTCAATGGTATGCCGGTGCCAGGTTATCCTTTCATCCGAATCTATCTCCGCCAGCATTTTCCTCACTGCATCACCGCTGCCGGATGGGACTTTTACGGTAACCCGCATATTGGGAGGGGTTGCCCATTTCATAAGTGCGGGATTCAGCTTCTTGATCCTGGTGTAGGTACAGGATGCTGCCTTTGCTATATGACGCAAACTTATCTGGCTGCTAACAGTTACCTGGTCGAACTCCATTGGCTGCACCTCCGGAATTCTGAACCCGTATTTTCCAGGGTTTCTGCCTATTTCCAGGGCAGCCATGAATTTGGGTACGAAGAGGCGGGTTTGAGACGGCAGCCTGCTGAGGCGCCAGTAATTTCTTGTTTCCTGCTTATTGATCAGGTAATGGATTCGGTTTTCCCCCGCATTATATCCGGCCAGTGCCAGAGACCAGTTGCCAAACAGGGAGTAGAGATATTTCAGGTAATGAACCGCGGCGTATGTGGAAGCCACGAAGTCCATCCTTTCATCTATCCACCAGTTTATCCTCAGGTTGAACAGCCTGCCAGTGCCGGACATGAACTGCCAGGGGCCAACCGCGTTAGCGGACGACCTGGCCCTCGGATTCAGGCCGCTCTCAATCACAGCCAGATAGAGAAGGTCACGGGTGAGTTCGTTCTCGACAAGAATAGGCTCTATTATACCCCTGTAACGTTCAACCCTTTCCAGCCATTTCTGGAAGTGCCTCCTGCCCCTGCCCTGAAAATAATCAAGCCAGTACTCTGTCTTCCAGTTGTATACGACCTCTATCTCTTCTTCCACAACAGTGTTCCTGGCTATGGAATCAAGAACTTCAGAAGCGTGTTCTGACCATATACTGTACTCCAGGTCCTCGGCAGCCTTGTCCCTGAGAACGGTAGTAATTGATTTCAGTGAATCGAGGTGGGCGCAGAATTCAGCGGGCGGGCCTGTTTCGATAAGGTCGTCGATGTCGGTTATGAGAGAATCGCCTGCTGTTATCGCCTTTTCATATTTACCCGCGTAATAATAGAAAGAGGCATCCTGATACCTGTCCCTGAAATTCATCAGATGCGGATAATCCAGGTAGATATGATCCGTACTGTAAACGCTGTTTCCGCCACTTGAAAAGGGAAGAATGCAGCCGCTGAATAAAGACAGTATTATAAGGAGATAGACTGTTTTCGACATAGTATTACTCACTTTCAGTGAATAAATATAGCCGATTAGGCAGATCATTTCAAGTCAATGAAGAGCTTCCGTAAAAGCTGTGTTACAGATTATGCCCGGTATAAATCAGCCGGGCGGGTGGAAAAATTCACCGATTTATAGTATAATATAAGGTATACAGGTGTATTCTGGATAATCAGGTTCAAGCTGATGCGGGAAACCAGCTTAACACCCTGATGACGAAATTAGTACTAAAGAATCCCACTGGTTTTTACGAGAAGGAAGTATGCAACAGGGATTTATTGAAGGATACAGGTTTCTCCTCACAAACTTGATCCCCCGGGAGTTCCTTTCTGCGAAGAGACGCGAAGGGATAGAGGCGGCGCTTCAGACAGACCGCAGGGAGGAGCTGGTAACAGAGGCCTATCTCTGTATGGAGGAGCTGTCGGATACCGGGATCTATCTCAAGTCCGGATTCAGAAAAACAGATGATGCGGTAATACTTGAATACAGGAGGAAGAATCAGAACAGCGGAATTACCCTGGAGATGAGCAGGGGAGAGTACGATTCGCTTCCCCATATGCAGGAGGAAGAGCGGACCAGAGACCGTTTTACGGAGATAATAATGTATATAATGTCTGAACTGTCACTTGACGGCAGATCGACATTAGTAGCTGATAAAGTAACTAATATACTTGACTTAACAAGTAGAGTTAATCCTGGTTCTGAGGGGTACCTTGTGCTGGATAGCAGCCTTACCCTTGAAGCGAGGGCGGACCGGATACATCAGGATGATTTTTACAGCATTATATCAAGGAATTTATACCGAAGAGCCCTGGAGGAGAATTATACATATACCGCCACGGATGAGAGTGCTATCAGCGAGAGCTATTTCTGCGGCCCGGATGATATCAGATCAATTACCCTGATACCACTGGTAGCTCAGTTCGGGAAGATAGGTGTTCTGGAGATACACCATACTTCCTCTGAAGAAATCGGAACAGATAATCTGCGTGGATACACACTTATCGCACAGGGACTTATAAGGTTGATGAGTAATAATTACCAGCTGGAGAAGATGGTTTCGGTTGACCGACTGACCCAGGTAAATAACCGGAATTATTATGAGACCCATGTTCCCCTGGAACTGGAAAGAGCATCGCGAGAGAGAAAACCTCTGGCATTTCTTATAATAGACATAGATCACTTCAAGAATTTCAACGACAGGTACGGACACGATGTAGGAGATATTGTACTGAGGGGTGTGGCAGGGACAATTAAGAACCATTTGAGGAAGATTGACCTTTTCATTCGTTTCGGGGGCGAGGAGTTCGTCGCGGTTCTTCCTGGTGCGGACAGGGAACCTGCCATGCGAACCGCTGAGAGAATAAGGAATGTAATTGAGAGTACAGAATTCAGGGGTAACCGCGGGGAAAAGCTGAAGGTAACGGTAAGTATTGGCGGAAGCATCTTCCCCGCTGATGCTACCGATCAGGATGAGCTTTTCAGAACAGCGGATGAGTCCCTGATGAAGGCTAAAAGGTCTGGCAGGAACAGGATAGTATTCTACCGGAAAGAAGAGAACTAGTCCGGAAGCCCGGTGAGGTGTGTGATGGTGAAGTGGTGGGCTCTTTTTTATTTGCTGGGTACGTTTGTAAGTGGTGAATACCGCGATACTCTCTGGCTTCTGATCCCGGTTTCAGCATTGTACTGCCTGGTAAACCGAAGCGGATTAGAATCACACAAGAGCCTCCTGAGCACTGAAGCGGGATTGAGGCCCGGGCATCTTTTTCTTCTTGCATCTCTGACATCGATTCTCTTCTACTCCGCCGCGATACCGGAGGTTCAGCTCCGAAAGATCCAGGGCAACACTGAAATCAGGAAGAATGCTGAAGATCTGTCTGCTGAGACCTATCCGGTACGGTTACTTATCACGGCAGCGGCTAAAACCAGGAATATAATATCTGACAGGATCGATTCCGGCAATCTCTCCGAAAGAAGCAGGTCTATGGCAAAGGCATTTCTTCTTGCTAAACGGAGAGAGCTGTCACCGGATGTCAGATACAGCTATATCTATCTTGGCATAGCTCATTTCATGGCCCTCAGCGGCCTTCACCTTGGCATACTGATACTGCCGGTTTCTATCCTGTTGTCATACGCAGGGTTTGGAAGGTGGCCTGCAGGGATATTGATTGCGATTCTCATAATATTTTACAGTGCGGTAGCAGGGTTTCCGCCATCACTTCTACGGGCAGCTTCCCTTTTCATAGCGGCACTGCTTCTGGGGGTGCTGAATACCAGGGCCGCTCTGACAGAATCACTCCTGGCCGGAGCCCTGGGACTCCTGACAGCCAGACCCGGCCTGATCCTGAATACCGGGTTTCAGCTCTCATTCATGGCGGTATCAGGAATAGCAATGTTGGGCCTTCCGGCAATGAAGATAGCAAAACAATACCTTGGGAGGATCAGGGCGGGAAGGGCAATAGAGCTGCTATTTGCACCACTGATCATTACTCTGTCTGTGAACCTCTTTCTCCTGCCGATCATACTGAAGATTTATGGCAGGTTCCCGCTGATTTCACCACTGGTAAACCTGATAATGGTACTCCCATTTAGCATCTTTCTTTACTCCATCGCCATCTACCTGGTGGTACCCTTCTGTTTTATCAGGGAATTGCTGGCAATCCCGGCAAACCTTTTTTCCAGGTTTCTCTGCAGCGTGCCGGAACTGATCTCATGCCGATATATTCCTGCTGTCTACCTGAATGATCTCCAGCAGATGATATATTATGCGGCTTTACTTATTCTGGTTATCTCACTGAACGCCCGGTTCTCACACAGGGGAAAGATGGCCCTGGCGGGTGTTTTTATGGTTCTGGTATCGCTGGTGCTTCCGGGGCCAGGGATGTTGCCAGACGGGAACAAGGTGATATATACAGATTTTGGTGAACCGATGTGGAAAGAAAGGATCAGGTATTCAAACTGCTCGGGCGGAATTCTAACCATCAGGGGGGGGATGGGAGAATACCGCTCGATTAATTGCCTGGTTAAGCTGCACAGCGTTGGAATAGGAAGGGTTGAAAACATGGTAATATGCTCTTCGGAGCTTAACCCCTGGAATGGGATTGAGATCTTAATAAAGAGGTTGAAAGTAAAGAGGATAATATGCAGTCATTACCTCTACATTTCCGAAGGGGCCAGGCTGGAATGCTTATTATCCGGGGGGATAACGGTAATAGCTGTTCAGGCGGGAACCAGTATCGATATTGGCGATCTGACAATTGAGATCCTGAAACCGGAATTTCCTCCTGAAACCGGCTCGGATATCGATTCTGATGACCTGCTTCTAACATATTACCTGATAATTAGAGAATAATACCTGGTTATAGACCAGAGGGGATACTGGCAGCTCAGTGAGCGGGAAATGCAGCAGAATTGGAAATTCTTGACTTGTCATAATCCACAAGGTAATATCTCCAGATATAGCCCTTGAATGGATATTCAGTGAATCAGTGCCGACAATAATTGAAAATTACCGAACGGAGAAATCCAGCATGCCGGAGAAACTAAAAATCGCAGTGATGGCATCGGGCAGGGGGAGCAACTTCAGGTCCCTTGCTCTCAGTTGCCTGGAAGAGAGTTTTCCGGCAGCAATATCGCTACTGGCAACAGATAATCCGGAAGCGGGGGCGCTCTATATTGCCGACGAAATGGGTATAGAGACCGCCGTGGTCGATTGTGGAGGGCGAAGAGGATCGATGACACCAGATTCCAGCAGCAAACTGGCAGAACTGTTCAGAAAGAGGGGGATAGGCCTGGTATGCCTGGCCGGTTTCATGAGAATCGTAAAGGGAGAGCTGATGCGGATCTACTCATTGAGGATGCTGAATATTCACCCGGCCCTTCTTCCCAGTTTCAAGGGTCTTCACGGACAGAGGCAGGCCCTGGAGTATGGGGTGAGGTATTCCGGGTGCACCGTTCATTTTGTGGATGAGGGGATAGATACCGGGCCGATAATCATCCAGAAGGTTGTTCCGGTGCTTCAGGAAGATACTGAAGAGACTCTGAGCGCCAGGATACTGAAAGAGGAACACAGAGCCTATCCTGAAGCTGTCAGGTTATTCGCGGAAAACCGGCTCAGGATTGAAGGCAGAAGAGTATTCATAGAAAATGAGAAAAGGAGGAACAGTGATGCAGATTGATATCAAACCGGATCATTCCGGAAAGGTGAGGGATATATACGACCTCGGAGATAAACTTCTTCTGGTAGTTTCAGACAGGGTTTCGGCATACGATTCGGTGCTGCCGACCAGGCTGCCCGGAAAGGGTATAATGCTGAATGTGATATCTTCAAGGTGGTTCGACCATTTCGAAGAAATACCGAATCATAAGATCAGCATCGAAGTGGAGGATTACCCCGGGCAGTTCTCATCTTTCCATAAGGAGCTGCGGGGAAGATCGATGCTGGTAAGAAAGGCTGACCGGGTTGATCTGGAATGTATAGTAAGGGGATATATAACCGGTTCCGGATTCAGGTCATACCGGGAGTCAGGTGCGGTATGCGGGATAGAGCTGCCGGAAGGGCTGGTGGAATCCCAGAAACTCTCAGAGCCGATATTTACACCTTCAACCAAGGCGGATACCGGACATGATATCAATATCTCCTTCGAGAAAGCCGCTTCGCTGGTGGGTACGGAGGTTATCGAGAAGATGAGGGATATAAGCATCGATATATTTGTCAGAGCGAGCAGGTACGCGGATAGCAGGGGTATTCTGATAGCGGACACTAAATTCGAATTCGGCTATATAGATGGTGAACTCTCCCTGATAGACGAGGTATTGACGCCAGATTCTTCACGGTTCTGGCTCAAGGATGAATACACCCCCGGTCAGAAACAGAAATCACTGGATAAGCAGTTTATCAGGGATTACCTTGATGAGACCGGCTGGGACCACAACCCGCCGGGCCCGGAACTGCCCCGGGAGATAGTGGATAAGACCCTGGACAGGTACAGGATGGCAGTTAAGGCACTTTTTGAGGATGCAGATCTTGAAAGGTACGGATTATGAAGATAGAGAGAGCCCTCATAAGCGTCACGGACAAGAAAGGAGTATCTGAATTGGCCGGATTTCTTGCCGCCAAGGGTGTGGAAATTCTGGCATCCGGTGGAACCGCCAGGGCGATTACCGAATCAGGAGTAGAGGTAACCGAAGTCAGCGGAATGACGGGATTTCCGGAGATAATGAATGGAAGGGTCAAAACCCTCCACCCCAGGGTGCACGGCGGAATACTTGCAGACCGGAGCAGTCCTGAACATATGAAGCAGGCGGCAGAACTTGGGATCGGGATGATAGATCTGGTTGTGGTTAACCTCTACAGATTCAGAGATAAGGTCTCAGAGCCCGGAATCGCAGAAGAAGAAGCGGTGGAAGAGATAGATATTGGCGGGCCGACCCTGATACGGTCTGCCGCAAAGAATTTCAAATCAGTCGCGGTGGTGGTAGATCCGGAAGATTACGGCCGGGTAATGAAATACCTTAAAGAAGAGGGGGCCCTGCCTCTTGAATTCAGGAGGGAACTGGCCTCCAAAGCCTTCCATCATACCGCTGCGTATGACACCGCCATCTCAGATTATTTTGAGAAGATTGCAGGCGAGGGAAAGTTCCCGGAGAAAAAAATCATATCGCTATCCAGGTGGACCCCTCTCAGGTACGGGGAGAACCCGCACCTGGAAGCGGCGCTTTACAGGAATGATGACAGAGCTGATATCTTCTCCGAATTCGAACAGCTCCAGGGAAAGAAACTCTCTTACAACAATATTGGAGATATGTTCGCGGCATTTCTTCTGGCTGCAGATCTGGGTGAGAACGGCTGTGCGGTGAACAAGCACATGAGTCCGTGCGGAGCAGCCGTATCTTCCGATACCTGCAGCAGTTTCATAAGGGCCAGGAAGACTGATCCCATGTCAGCCTTCGGAAGTATCGTTGCGGTAAACGGAATTGTCGATGCCGACCTGGCGGAAGCCGCCAATGAAGGTTTCGTGGAAGTCATGCTGGCAAGAGGATACACTGACGGGGCCAGAGAACTGTTCAGCCGAAAGAAGAATATGAGACTGATCCTTATCCCCGAATCGGAGTGGGAGAGAGACCACTCCGGAGTAACAGTCAAGTTCGATGGCAACCTGGTACTGATGCAGCAGAGAGACACCGGGTTCCCCGAACTGGAGGATCTGAACCTGGTTACCTCGAGAAAGCCGGAAGCTAACGAATTGAAAGCGATGAAGCTGGCCTGGAAGGTGGTTAAGCATGTCCGCTCCAACGCTATAGTTATCTGCGATGAAGAGGGTACACTGGGAATTGGCGCCGGTCAGATGAGCAGGGTGGATTCCTGCAGAATAGCGGTCAGGAAGGCGGCCGACGCCGGTCTGGATCTTAGAGGTTCTTCGGCAGGCTCCGATGCATTCTTCCCCTTCCCCGACGGAGTAAGGGTCCTGGTGGATAGCGGAGTGGTGAATGTAGTTCAGCCCGGCGGCTCAATACGGGATAAGAAAGTAATAGAAGCGGCTGAAGAAATGGGTATTACCATGGCTCTCACCGGCAGAAGACACTTCAAGCATTAAAGGAAACAGTTATGAACAGTGATTGGGACGGAGAATCTATTGTAATTCTGGATTTTGGCTCTCAGTACACCCAGTTGATCGGAAGAAGGGTAAGGGGAGAGGGGGTATTCTCCGTAATCCTGCCACACCATGCCGGAGAAGATGAAATCCTGGAAAACAAACCATGCGGGATAATACTATCCGGGGGCCCGGCAAATGTTGATGATGAGGATTCACCCGGGCTTGAGGCTGA
>WJIX01000096.1 GCA_014730075.1 bacterium
GCTGTTCTCCCTGGTATTCCATACTCAGAAAATCACGGCCGTTATTAATATAAGAGAATCCGGGAATATCAGGAGTAATGTTGATTTGAACCCCGATTCACTTATCACCTTCACCAGGGTGGATACTCTCGACTTTACTTCCCCCCCATTTCCGAAGAAGAACGATTACATAGTGAGCCTCAGGGATTCGTCGGCTACAATCCATTTGCTGATTGATGAGCTGTCCTCCCACCCACCCGGACATACAATACCCTTCAGGTATTCAGAAGGAACTGATACACTATCCTCGGAGATGGTTACCCGGCCGGTGGAAAACTCCGAATTCCTCTCGGTGATGGCCCTTCAGATAATGAGGACCCTGATAGGGCTCTCTTTCATAGCGGTGGGGCTGTGGGCTCATACCAGGAGATCGGAATCTGGCGCGATATGGATTCTGGCAATGTTCTGTTTCTCCATGGCATCATTCATGATAGCGGGGGTAGCCCTTGGCCTTAGCACCGGAACCGCGTTCAACATTCCGTTTCTGGACCAGATACTGACCGTGCTCAGGTTCTTTGTTGCCTTCGTCGGCGCATTCTGGCTTAACCTCCAGTTTCTCTTCCCCAGGCCGCGCGAGTTCATCAGAAAACATCCCGCCGCAGGTTATTCTCTCTGTTATGCCCCTGTTGTCATAGTAACTATTGCTGGGCTGTTTCATCACCCGCTATTTATAATGCTGCCATTTATCATCGGAATCCAGACAGCAGCCGGGTTCGTGATGCTGGGATGGTACAGCGGGAGGACTGACGATAACCTGGAAAAGAGGCAGACCCGCCTGGTCCTGTGGGGTACCGGAATAGGCAGCCTGGGGCTGCTGCTTCTTATAGTTGTCTTCAGCCTGTTCAGATCCTGGTTCGCCGCCCGTTCAGCATATATAATCTACGGGCTGGTAATGGCCGTTTTCGCGGCCCTTCTGCTCTCACCTGTCTCATTCGCCTACGCTTTCGGCCGGTACCGCCTGCTGGAGGTGGAGGCGAAGATCAAGAGGGGAACCAGATACACCGCAGTTACGGTAATCCTTCTGCTACTTTTCTTCGGCCTGATTTACCTGATTACCCACACCCTGATAAACCGCTCCGGCTTGAACACCACCCTTGTCATACCGGCTGTGGTGCTGGCGGTAGCGGTGATCTTCGCCCCGGTCCAGAGGCGTATTCGATATCTTGTTGAAAAGAAAATATATCCCGAGAGGGACCGCATGAAGGAAATGCTGAAGAATTTCCTCTCCAAGGCGCTGCTGACCCCGGAGAGGAGCGCCTTCTGGACCGGACTGGAGAAGAGATTCAAGGAAGCCCTGAACGTCAACCAGGTCTATCCCATCCTCAATGCCGGCCCGGAGATCGGAATGATTCACTGGCAGGGAGAAGATTCCCCATTCAATCCGGAAGGGGAGTTCTGCAGGGCTCTGTACCGGCTCAAGACCCGCCCGCTGATGATGGACGAGGTATACGCCTCGGAGATTATCAACCTTTCTCCGGAGGAGAAGAAGTGGCTGCTGGATAAGGAAATAGCCATCGTCCTGCCACTGGTAAGCCACGACAGGATGATTGGATTCCTCGCCTTCGGATATAAATCGGGAGAGAAGGATTTCGAGAGCGCTGACCTGGAGCTTCTCAGTTCACTGGCCCTTCAGGCGGCGATCGCGAGCGAAAATATAATACTCCTGGCAGAGAATATCGAGAAGGAGAGGATGGAGAAGGAGCTCAACATTGCCCGCCAGGTGCAGGAAGGCCTTCTTCCCAGAACCATTCCCGACACCCCCGGCCTGGAAGTGGCGGGGAAGAGCGAATCCTGCCTGGAGATTGCGGGGGACTACTATGATGTAATAAGACTTGACCAGTCCCGCACCGTTCTCGCCATCGGGGATGTTTCCGGAAAAGGGGCCGGAGCGGCCCTTCTGATGTCCAACCTCCAGGCCTCCATCAGGACTGCCGTTAGAATCGGTTCCGACCTGAGGGAGATAGTCAACCAGATAAATGATCTTATTTACGAGAACACCCAGGTCCACCAGTTCATAACCTTTTTCGTAGGCATTTACGATAGATCCAGTTCAACCTTCAGCTATGTCAATGCCGGCCATAACCCGCCACTGGTGGTAACCGCGGAAGGGAAGATGTACAGGCTGGAGAAAGGCGGGCTTATCCTCGGAGCGATGCCGCAGATCGATTATGAGCTGGACCGGGTAGGGATGTCAGGGGGCGAGCTGCTGTTCTTCTATACCGACGGACTTACCGAAGCGGTCGATGCCGCTGAAGAGATGTACGATGAGAAGAGAGTGATCAATTTCATTATAAACAACAGGGAATTAAAAACCCGGGAGCTTCTGGAAAAAATCGAAGCGGAGCTCAAAAAGTTCACCGGGGAGATCGAGATGGGGGATGACCTTACCATGCTGGCAGCCAGAGTGCTGCAAACCCATTCAGACTAACCCCGGGCATACTCGCTGAAAACCGTTATAAGAAAACTGCTGCATCAACTCCCGGTATCCGGCTTGAATTCCAGAAAGAGCGAATCAGGGATCCGTACCCCGTAGGAGATCTCCTTCCACTGAACACTGTTTCTCTCCCGGCCGCTCTGATACCTGGTAAGTTTGTATGGGACCATGATTCCGTCAACTTCGCGGTAATCCTCCATCAGCTCCTGTCTGTCGCTGCCTGGCTCTATCCTGCGGACCGGAAAGCGGGTCTCGGCATCCAGGTCAAACAGTATGGTATCTCCCTCCAGAACGCACCCCACCCTTTGCAGCTGGTACCCCGATACCAGGGAATCTGATGGCTCTTCCCCGGATAGGAAGAAAGTGTCGCAGTTGCTGTAATAATAGGGCAGACCGTCCACTCTCTCGAGGGCTTCCGTTACCATGGAGGTGTAACGCTGGTGCTGCCTTACATTGAGATTTACCACCGCCCAGACATCGGGCCCGTTGCCGTAATATGTATAATAGAATGGGTGGTCATAGGCACTGAAATTCTGGTCCATCCGTATCCTGTCCGGCTTTTTTACATGAACAGTATAATCCGCCTTAAGGTTCCCCCAGCCCGGGAAGTAGGTCTTCAGAACCCCTTTCTGAACCCTGGTACTCCAGCCGGTGGTTCTCTCCAGCCCTCCCAGCGCCCTGACAGAATAGTACATGGCCCGCCGGGCCGGGTCCTCGGGAGCCTTCTCACAACCGGGAAGAGCGGTAACAGCAAGTAAGATAACTGCGGCTGCGGTAATTATGAGCCTGTATTTCATCTTATACCTCCATTATACGGTTAAATTCGAATGTGCCCGCAGCATCATCGACCTTACTGAAAGGTTGTATCTGCAACTGCTCTCGCAATATCCCGGGCAGTTGAGGCACTGGCCCGCTTTCCTGCCTTCGGGAAGGCGGGCGTACCTGCCGATAGCATACTTCTCACGGCCATAGTTATCAAAATAGAGGTTGTACCTGAGGATGTCATGTATGGGCAGACCATGGGGACAGGAGCCCAGGCATCCATCGCAGCCGGGCCTGCAGTAATCCCTGTCCAGAAGCATTCCGTAACCTTCCAGTACCTTTTCCTCTTCGGGGGTAAGGTCGGAACGACCGGATACTTCCACATATTCATCTATCTGCTCGAAGGTAGTCATGGTTATCGAGATAGTATCGATCCCGGGCTGGGCGAGCATCCACTTGATCAACCCCTGGCGCGCAGTCCTGCCCTCCCGCATGAAAGCGGAATAATTTATCTTCCGGGCGGCGGACAGGGACTTCATCGCAACCACTGCCACACCCCTATTCGATGCCTTCTCGATCACCGGACCCAGGCCGGCAGTGAGCATATTCATGCCCGGCATTATCATGTCTATGGAGGTATTGTCCAGCAGCCATTCAAAATCGTCTACCATCTTCGGCCCATGGGAACTGGCCCCCCAGTTGCGGATCTTCCCCTGCTCTATCGCCTTCTCGAAAGCTGAGGCAACCGCCGGGTTTTCTATCCTGGACCTGTCGCCGAGCTCCGGGTCTCCCACCGAATGGATCAGGCAGCAGTCAATATAATCGGTATTGAGCCGCTTCAGCGATTCCTCTATTCCACCGAGGATTTCAGCCTCCGAAACATCCGCCGTTATGAGCTCGGGCATCAGTTTGGTGGTAACGAAGACCTTGTCACGTTTTGCCGGAAAAAGTTTTCCCACTACCTTTTCCATATCATAATACTGGCGGGCGGTATCGACATAATTTATCCCCCTGTCGATGGCGTATTCAAGAAGGGCCGGGTCCTTCATCCCGGCATTACCGAACCCGAGATCTGAAACCTTCCAACCGGTCTTTCCGAGTTTCCTGTATTCCTTTATGGAGGGAGCGCCGTTATCCCCTCCCTCCTTCTCCGGTTCTCCACCGGAAGCGGTCAGCTTTCCAGTGACCGCCGAGATCCCTATCCCCGCCCCAACCACCGAAGCGGCTGTCCTGCGAAGGAATGACCTCCTGCTGATATTTTCTCCGCAATCTTTCATAACCTCTCCTTTATTCTTTCTCATCCAGTTCAAGACCGTAATCATCCTCTATCAACAGAGGCGGCATCGGCCCGTCCAGAGGATTATTATCCATAACGTACCAGTCGTACCACTGGAGGTGGCGGTGCAGGACATCTATCCTGCCCGGCTGTTTCCGGTTGCCGTGCCCCTCGCCGGGATAGCGGACCAGCCGTACGGCCGGGTGGTCGTTCATCTTGAGCCTTCTGTAGAACTCCAGGCTCTGCGAGGGATGAACCCTGGTATCGGCGGTCCCTCCCAGTATCAGTACCGCAGTTTCACTCTGGCGGGCATAGTAGATTGGGGACCTCTTTATGCTGAACTCCCACATATCCCAGGAGGCATCCAGCTTCCTGCCGGAATGAACGTACAGTTCTTCCCATGGTATATCGGTGGTCCCCCTCTTACTCACCAGGTCACTGATTCCCACGAACATACAGACCGCGTTCACATATTCGGTGTAGTAGGAGGCGAACCAGGCGGAAGCGAAACCGCCGTAGGAACCCCCTCCCAGGCCCACCCTTTCCCGGTCGGCCAGCCCCTTCTCCGCCAGGAAATCTATCCCGTCGGCGATATCGTCGAACTCCCTGCCGGCGGCATCTTCGTATCCCTCCAAGGCGAATTCGGTACCGTACCCGGTGCTGGCCCGGTAGTTGGGGTAGAATGCCAGGTAACCCTTGCCGGCCAGCACGTGGCCGGGATTGAAGTAGCTGCCCAGCCATCCGTTGGTATAGTGCGACTCCGGACCACCATGGACAGATACGATCAGGGGATATTTCTCTTTACTGTCATAATCGACCGGATAGACCAGGATCCCCTCTATTTCCAGCCCGTCCCGGGCCTGGTAACGGATTACTTCCTGCTTTCCCAGCTTTCTCTCTTCTATCCACGGATTGAACTCGGTCATCCTCTCCGGTCTGTCCTCACCGTATTTCCAGTAGAAGATATCACCGGGGATACCTGGGGAGCTGCAGACCAGGGCGAAATGCTTGAAATCGTCGGTATAATCGGGTGTCCGGAATACCAGGCCGATCTCTTTCCCATCCAGCACCCTGGTTCTCCTCTTCCCGTCGGTCCGCACCGTATTGAGGGTATTCCAGACGCCTTCGGCGGCTGTGTAGGCAACCGTCTTCCGGTCCTTCCAGCCCACCGAAGTAATATGGCCCCTGAAACCGGTAGGGGTCAGGTTGACCGGCTCGCCCCCTCCGGCATCTACCAGGTAGGCCTGGCTGACTGCATGGTCCTTCAGCTCCAGGGAAGCGGCGTAAGCGATCCTGCCGCCATCCGGGCTGAAGGCGAAATTACCCAGCTTTCCCGAATGGTCGGTCAGCGCTTCCACCTCCCCCGTTTCCATATCCACCAGGTGTATATCCTTGAACATATACTGGTGATCCACCAGGTTCATCGGCGATATGGCGGCGGCTATTCTTTTCCCACCGGGGCTGAACTGGAAATCCCAGACCACCTTATCTTCTGTTATCTGCCTCGGCTCTGCAGGGTCCCCCCCCAGTGCAGCCTCACAGATATGAATATTCCTGTCCTTGAGATTCTCCTCGAAATAGATGAACCGGTAACCTTTCTCCTCCAGCTCCTCCTCGGTCTCGCTCTTCGGCTCGGTGGCAACAAATGCTATGCTGTCACCGGAAGGGTGCCACCTGAACATATAAACACCGGTATCGAAATCGGTAACCGGGACTGATTCTCCCCCATCCACCGGGATCATCCAGACCTGCCTCTTCGCTCCTTCCCCTCTCTTCATCAGAAAGGCCAGCCTGCTGCCTTCGGGGCTGAACCTGGGAGAGCTGACATTTACCTTTCCGGTGATGAATGGGCGCACCTCGCCCGTTTCCGTTGAAACCAGGTATAACTCGCGGTATCCGCTTCCCGGCTCATCCCCGGCCTCTCTCTGGGAATAAACGGTATACGCTATCAGGGAGCCGTCCGGGCTGATCCTGGCATTATAACTCCTCTTGATCCGGGTAGCGTCCTCCGGGGAAACCGGTACTTTTTCTGAAGACAGTCCCGGCGGAGACAGAATCGCGGCTATAAGAAGAACACAGAGAAAACTTAAAACTGATGATTTGAGAATACTCATACTGGCAGCTCCTTTCATTAAATCTTTACGATCAGCAACGATTATAGTTGCAGGCGGGAAAATATTCCACAGAAATCCCGGCGCCGGGCGGCCGGAAGGACAAATCGGCACTGCCGGGGAATTTCGCATTGACAATTCAGGGCAGTAATGATAATTAAGAAACTAATTTAAAAACGGGAGGTTAAGTATGAACGACCAGAAGGTCTTCAACCGCTGGATCGTGGTGGTAGGAGCCATACTGATTCAGCTCTGTCTGGGCGCGATATACGCCTGGAGTGTTTTCACCAAGAAGATCACCGCGGTTGGCGGTGACTACGGCTTCAGCGCCAAGGAAGCGGCCTGGGTCTTCTCCGCGGGACTGGCCACTTTCGCGGTGGTAATGGTAATAGCTGGGCGGCTGCAGGCGAAAGTAGGCCCCAAACCGATCGCCATGATCGGGGGAGCGGTACTGGGGCTCGGTTATGTGCTGGGCGGATTTCTGGGAAGCAGTTTCGCGTCGCAACTTATCTGCATAGGTATCATCGGGGGAGCCGGTATAGGGCTCGCCTACGTGGTCCCCATCGCGGTGGGAGTGAAGTGGTTCCCCGACAAGAAGGGTATGATATCAGGCCTGGCAGTGGCCGGGTTCGGTTTCGGAGCCACCCTCTGGGTAAAGCTGGCGGGAAGCTGGTTTGGCGGGCTCCTGAATACAGTCAGTATATTCGGCCTGCCAGGAGTACAGAGCGTATTCGTCATATATGGCATTGTATTCTTTGTTCTTGTTTTCATAGGATCGCTGGTGATGGTCAATCCGCCTGAAGGGTACCAGCCGGAGGGGTGGCAGCCCCCGGAGTCTACCGGAGATTCCAAGGCAACCGGAACGGTGGACCTGACCAGCGGGGAGATGCTCAGAACTCCTCAGTTCTATTTCCTGTGGCTGATGTTCGTAGGCTCAGGCCTGGCCGGTCTGATGGTCATCTACTGCATCCGGCTCTTCGGAATAGACGCCCTCCAGGCCAGCGGTGCGGCGGCAAACGCCCAGACAGCCGGAGTAATTGCTGGAACAGCCATGGCCTGGTACGCCATACTTAACGGTTTGGGGAGGATCGCCTGGGGAACCATATCGGATAAGATCGGCCGGAAGATGGCCCTCTTCCTGATGTGCCTCTTCCAGGGGATCATAATGCTGTTCTTCCTCAAGATGGGTGCATCGGAGATTGGCCTGATCATAGGCGCGTGCATAATCGGGTTCAACTTCGGTGGCAACTTCGCCCTCTTCCCGGCCGCTACAGCAGATTTCTTCGGCAACAGGAATGTCGGAACCAACTACGGCTGGGTCTTTCTTGCTTACGGAGTTGCCGGTATAGCCGGGCCTCAGATAGCAGGCTACTTCAAGGACGCGGCACAGGGAGGAGATGTGGGAGCATGGGCCACACCCTTCATCATCGCTGGGATCTCGTGCATAGTGGCCGCAGTGATTGGCCTTCTGCTGAGGGCTCCGAAGGAACATAAGGCATAACAGCAGGCGGCAGACTTGAGAATCGGGGGGCTCCACTGAGCCCCCCCTTTTTTATGGATGGGTGCCAGGCATCTTTATCA
>WJIX01000007.1 GCA_014730075.1 bacterium
GCAGTCATCAACATACATAACCCCTGAACTATACTGGAGCAGTGAAGCGGGGATGAATGATACCAGGGCGGTCCTATCGGCTAACAGCGAGATAAATATCTCCATGTGGGCCTGGTGCAGCCAGCTGGATTACTACAGCGAAGCGGATGTCCAGGGATACCTGGACTCACTGAGCGTGCTGGAGGATGAGTTCCCCGATGTCACTTTCATCTATATGACCGGGAACGCCCAGGGGACCGGGGCGGAGGGCTACAACCGCTATCTCAGAAATGAGCAGATCAGGCAGTTCTGCCGTGATAATAACAGGGTGCTGTATGATTTTGCCGACCTGGACTGCTGGTACTTCGATGAGGGAAGCGGGGAGTGGGAGAAGAACAGCTACAGCTATAATGGAACAGAAATACCCCTGGAGCACCCTCAGTTCCAGGGCAGTGAGACCAGCCACACTACCTGGGAGAGCTGTGAGCAGAAGGGCAGGGCGCTGTGGCATCTATCTGCCACACTGGCTGGCTGGAGTGACCCCACTGAAGCTGAAAGGTCCAGCTGGGGCCGGATCAGGTCGATCTATCGGGGCCGTGGGGAAAGCTCAGACTGAGAGGCTCTGGGGTCCGCTGCCGGTCATTTCAACGAATTCCTCTTCATTCAGAATCCTGATTCCCAGCTCCTCCGCTCTATGTAGCTTGGAGCCGGGCGAGGAACCGGCCACCACATAGTCGGTCCTGGTGCTGACGCTGGAGGTGACATCTCCCCCCATTGCGAGCACGCGCTCTTTCGCCTCCCTCCGGGTCAGGCCCTCCAGGGACCCGGTAAACACGAACTTCATGCCGTCCAGGCGGCCGCTTCCGCTATCCTGCGGGGTCCGGGGGGATACCCCCAGCTCCAGGAGCTCCCTTATCGTTTTCCTGTTCCTTTCGCTGGAGAAGAAGGAGGTTATGCTGTCCGCGCTTTCCGGACCTATTTCTTTTACCTTCAGAAGGTGTTCCCGGGTGGTCTCTTCCAGGGCCTGTATCGAACCGAATTCCTCTGCCAGAAGCTGGGCCAAATGCTCTCCCACGTTGCGGATCCCCAGTGCATATATGAAGCTGCCCAGCTCCGGCTGTTTGGACTCCTCTATCGCGGCCAGCAGGTTATCTGCCGACTTCTCGGCGAAGCGTTCCAGCTCCAGGATCTCCTTTTTGCTGAGCCGGTATATATCGGGAATACCCTTGAGGATTCCGGCTTCGACCATACTCTCCACGGTCTTCTCCCCCAGGTGGTCTATATCCATGCCACCCCGGGAGGCGAAATGAATCAGGCCCCCCTTGAGCTGAGCGGGGCAGGAGAGACCGGCGGGGCAGAAATGGTATGCCCCCTCCTCTACCACCGGAGACCCGCAGACCGGGCAGCTATCGGGCATCCTGAAGGGGCTGCCCCTGCGGCTGTCTGTTTCTATCCTCTCCACCACCGCGGGAATGACATCCCCGGCCCTCTCGATCCTGACCCTGTCGCCGGAGCGGATATCCTTCCTGGCCACCTCCCCGGCGTTATGAAGGGTGGCCCTGCTTACCGTGACCCCTCCCACATCCACCGGTTTCAGAAGCGCTACAGGGGTGAGCTTGCCGGTTCTACCCACCTGTACAACTATGCTGTCCACGGTGGTTACCTCCCGGCGGGGCTCGAACTTCAGGGCGATCGCCCAGCGGGGAGACCTGGACCTTGCCCCCAGCGATTCGGCCAGCTCCCTGGAGTCGGTCCTAATCACTATTCCATCGATTTCAAAGGGGAGGTTATCCCGCTTTTCGGCAAGAGCCCGGTGATAATCGATAGCGTCCTCTATGGAATGGCATAACGGGATATCGGGATAGACCAGAAATCCCCATGCCTTCAAAAGCTCAAGCTCTTCGGTGTGTGTGGCTGGAGCGCTTCCTTCCATATACATTATTTCGTAGGCGTAAAGGGTAAGAACCCTCTCGGCGGTAATCCTGGAATCGAGCTGCCGCAGCGAGCCGGCGGCGGCATTTCTGGGATTGGCGAATGCCTGCCCGCCCCTCTCTGTCATCAGTCCGTTCAACCGGTGAAAATCCTCCAGGAGCATCAGCGCTTCTCCTCTGATGGTTATGACGCCGGGAGGCGGATCTTTCCGCATCTTGAGCGGGACCGAGGGGACTGTCTTGATGTTGGGCGTGATATCTTCGCCTGTCCTGCTGTCTCCCCTGGTAGCTCCCCTTGCCAGGATACCGTCCTGATAAAGAAGCTCCACGGACAGCCCGTCGAACTTGGGCTCGGCGGTATAATTGACCTGGTCATCTCCGGAGAGCTCCCTGACCCGGGAATCAAACTCCCTTACCTGATCCGCCGATGTGGTGGAATCAAGACTCAGCATCCTTCGGAGGTGCTCGGCCGGGGGAAGCTCACTCCTTGGCGGCGCGCCCACCCGCCGCGTGGGTGAATCCGGGGCGGCCAGTGAGGGAAATCTCTCCTCCAGATTCTCCAGCTCCCGCCTGAGCCTGTCGTACTCAGCGTCCGAAACGGCGGGGGTGTTCTCCACATAGTAGAGGTGATCGTATTCGTTAATGACTGAGCGCAGACGGGCTGCTCTCTTCTCTGCCTCTTTCCTGTTCATATCTCTGTTCCTGTGAGCGGTTTAACTTTTCTTCTGGCAGGATTATATAAAAAGCTGTTCTATTTTTGAAGCAGTTCTTTCCATCTGAGGGTGTTGAAGTTGAACCTCTCGGCCAGCTGCAGGATGCACTGGAGATCTTCCGCCGGCACCTGGTCCGGCTTCTTGAATCCGGCCTCCAGCAGGCGGTAAATCTCGTTCTGGATCAGCTGATCCCTGATCTCTATCTCTGTTCCCCTGACATGATCGACAAACTGAATGATCTCGCCGCATTCCCGCGTGGAGAGTAGAGAGATGCCTCTGAGCAGCTCCAGCAGGTACTCCGATATATGCTCCGAGGCGGTGCTGCTGTCTACCCGTACCCCGTAGTTGGACGCGCTCCGGAGCACCACGGCAATCCCTTCCATCGAGTCAGGGCTCAGGGAACCCTGCCAGTGCTGCAGGGCATCCTCCAGTTTTCTTTCCAGGTAGGCTGAGGCGACTGATTCGATAACCTCCGGTTTGGGGAGTGAGGACTGGTCCAGCACCCTGAGAAAATCCCTGTTTTCCAGATAGACCTTCTCCAGCAGCGATTCCAGAGAATCCAGCTTGCTGACGGTAAGCTCCCTTAGCACCCTGTTCCTGTCGTCCGGGAAGAGGTCCCGGATGGAGAAGAGGCTGCCCCCGAAGTGGTCCACCGCGAAGTGAAGCATATCCTCACGGTCGGCGTCTTCGTGAAGCTGATCCAGTTCGAGACTGGACTGCTCGATCCCGCCTGCTTCCCCGTCAGGTTTCAGCATGCAGATATTTCTCAGTTCATCTCTTCTTATGAACAGGTACTGGAAGGAATGGGTTTTCTCAAAGAGTGGCGATTCCACTTCTACTATCCCTGTGGTGATGGTATGTCCGTTCCGTTCGGTGGTCTGCCTGTCCGTTTCGCTGAAGCGGTAGCCGAAACTCTCGGGGGAGATCTCAGGTGAGGGAAGCAGCAGCGAATGTATGTACTGGCCGGCCAGGAAGAGGGGGGTAACCCTGGTGTACTTTACTGTGTTGTGGTAAATGTCGGCACCGGTGCCCAGGGTGTCGATATTGCTTCGTGCCTTGGACAATATCCGGAACAGCTCTTCCTCCAGAGTCTCCCGGTGCCGCTCTCCCGCCAGGCTGATTGCCCTGGCGGCGTATTTCAGTATCTGCCTCGCCTCCAGCCCCGATATGTCGTTGAAGAACCAGCCACAGGAGGTGAACATGTACATGGAGTAACGCTGGGATTCCAGGAGCTGGAGCAGCCTTGGCGCGGAGTCCCGGTCCAGTTCCCCGCTGGCGTACTTCTGAAGGAACTCATTACTGGAACTGTCGCTATCTTCGTTTAGCAGATTTATATACTCGTCGCGGGCCTTCCATGGGTCGGAGAGCTGCCCGCCCGCCTCCTTCTCGAAAATGGAGGCCAGCATATCCCTGAGCCGATTCATTCCTTTTCGAAGCGGTTCTCTCCACTTCTGGTCCCAGTCTGCAGGTGCGTTGACATTGCATCCGCAGTCTCTCTTCCAGCGTCCCACCCCGTGCGAACAGGACCACGCGGTACCCTCGCCATTTTCGCCCCCTTTGAGCCTGACCTCCAGTTCCGGCTGACAGGTATCCAGATAAGAGCCGAAGTTTGTCATTCTGAACCCGAACTTGCTCCTGGAATTCGCTATCAGGTAGGCCAGGGCCATATCTCCGAAAGGTTCGTGGTGCCCGAAAACCTCTCCGTCGGTGGCGACGGTAACCAGGTCGCCGCCCCCTCTTTCCAGCCCTGCCTGCAGGGCTTCGGCCAGCCGGTCGCCATCTCTGAGAAGTCCATTGAAGGCGATATCGGTGGCCAGGGGGGAGTCGTAAAAGAAAATATTTATCCCTCTATCACTTCCGGTTCCCCGGCAGAGGTAGCAGCGCCCGGTCTGGATGCTTCCATCTGATACATCCTTCCATTCACCATCTCCATCCAGAGGCCGCACCGAACCCGCTTGGTGCGGGGAAAGAATTATGAACCTGACCCCGTAATCGACAAGGATATCCACGGTAAGGTCGTTGACCGCAGTTTCGGCCAGCCAGATGCCCTCAGAGTCTCTACCGAACACTCTCCTGAAATCAGCCAGTCCCCATTCGATCTGGGTCCTCTGGTCACGCTCGCTGGCAAGCGGCATGATAATATGGTTGTACACCTGGGCTATGGCGTTTCCGTGGCCGCTGTTCTGCTCTTTACTCTCGGCATCAGCCCGTACGATCACTTCCACCAGCCCGGGGTAGTGCTTTTCCAGCCACCTGAGTATGGTGGGGCCGAAGTTGAAGCTGATGCCCCTGTAGTTATTTACCAGGCCCAGTATTCCGCCCCCCCCGTCCAGAAGGCGGGAGCATGAATTTGGGAGGTAGCATTCAGTGGTTATCCTGTCGTTCCAGTCGTGAAAGGGCTGCGCGCTCTCCTGTGCCTCTATCCTTCCGGTCCAGGGATTCTCCCTGGGGGGCTGATAGAAATGGCCATGGATGATTACATTATTCTCTTTTTCCGCCATTTCAACTTTCCGGACCAGAGTATACCCGGTAATCAAGGCGTGGGAATATATTGTCCCGCCTCTCCACCTCTCCCAGCCAGGTTTCCTTGATGCTCCCCTGGAGGATATCCCTGTAGAGCCGGTCAAACCTGTTTATGTGAGTCTTTATCCTGGAGTGGGCGTACTCTACCTGGGTGCCGGTCTTCATGATGAAAGCCCAGTCGCTGCTCTGGGCAAGGAGGAGTTCCCGGGCTGCCTGGTTGAGAGCCCGGAGAATAATACCATCTGCCCGGGGGAACCTCTCGGCCAGCTCAATCATTCTGTCCTCCATGATATGAAGGTGCGGGTAAATCCAGTCATTGCTCCCGTTGAGCCATACTTCGTTGTAACCCTTGTAACCCCAGGAGGACATGGATGGTTTGATCACCTGTAGCTTACCCGCCCGCCCCAGGTACTCGGACGGGGTAATCGGCACTACGGCCTCCTGGTCGTAATGTATCTTCCTCATAAGGTACTCCAACCACATTGGGCCTTCATGCCACCAGTGGCCGAACAGCTCGGCGTCATAGGGAGAGATGATTATGGGATCGATATCCATGATGGAGTTGAGGTACTCCACCTGCTTCTCCCTGTTGAACATGAAATTGCCGGCATGGCGGGCCGCCTTCTCCCTGGCCCGTTCAGGGTTGTACAGTTCCTTGTGCTCACTTTTCCCGGTGATTTTATGATATTTTATGCCCAGGTTAATCCTGTTTCCGTCGCCGTGCAGATAGGGCCTGATGTAATCGTAGTCCAGGTCGAATCCGACATCCCGGTAGAAATCACGGTATTCGTAGTCTCCCGGGTACCCTTCCCTGGCACTCCAGACCTGCTTGGAGGATTCGGTGTCACGCCCGAATGCCGCTACTCCATTGGGGCAGAGGGCCGGAGCGAACACCCCGTAGCTCGGCTTCGGTTTGCCGTATAGTACCCCGTGGGTATCGGTAAAGAAGTATCTGATCCCGGCCTCTTTCAGTATTTCTTCGACTCCCGGGGTATAGCCGCATTCCGGGAGCCATATGCCGCGGGGATCTCTCCCAAGCATTTCGCGGTACTGCTGTACCGCTATCTGGATCTGGGCCCTGGCCGCGGGCCGGTTCTTTATAAGGGGAAGAAATCCATGGGTGGCTCCGCAGGTGAGAATCTCCAGGGAACCGCTATCCTGAAAATGCCTGAAGGCGCTTACCAGGTCCCGGTTCCAGGTCTCGGTGAACCGGGTCCGGCAGCGGGTGAAGATATTTTGATACATCCTGGCCAGGTTCTGAAGCTGACGGTCGCCGCGGGTACGGCTGATCTCTTTCTCTGAGAGCTCTACAAGCTTGTTGAGGTGGCGGATGTACCGCTCCTGGAGCAGGGGATCGGTCATCATGGAGATCAGCGTGGGGGTCAGGGACATGGTGATCCTGAAGTCGATCGCCTCCTCCTCCAGGCGGCTGAACATATCCAGAAGGGGGATGTATGTTTCGGTAATTCCCTCGAAGAACCAGTCCTCCTCAAGGAAGGTCCGGTGCTCGGGGTGCCGCACGAAGGGCAGATGGGCGTGAAGCACCATGCATAGATATCCTTTTGCCCGTTCAGTCATGATCGAATCAGTCCTCAGATGGTTCTCTGGTCTTAACGGCAGCTACTATATTCTTTTCGATTCTCTCGCCTTCAGAGCTGAGCTTGATCGGAATCTCCACCTCTCCGTCGGACAGTTCCATCCGAATGGTGAAGGAGCCATCATCTCCCGGTATGATCTCGTTCTCATAGATTGATATGGTGGTATCCTCGCCGGCCACTCCATGGATAACCAGTTCAGCGCTGACCGTCCCCTTTTTTCTGCCGGAGCCGGTGGCCCCGAAGGAAGAAACACTCTCCGAGCTGATGGGCCTCAGGGGCATGCCGCTGGTTGCCCGGCCGCCTCCCGCCCTGAAGTAGACATCCCCGGAAGCGTCAATGATCCTTTCGATCAGGTGACCCGGACGAGCCCAGTCTTTGTCCTGGTAGTCACTTACCGTCTCCCGCGGAGTCTCAACCTCTCCGGACAGGGATATTTCCGTGTATATCCCCTCCGGAGATATTACCCCCACTCCCACCTGGTACCTGGTTTCGGGATAGACATCTATATACCAGTTATCCGTATTGAACGGTATGTCGATATCGAATGCCACTGACCTGTCTCTGTCATGGCCTATATTGTAAACCCGCAGCACCAGGCGGCATTCATTCCATACCTTTCCGAAGGAGTCAGCTATCGACTTGATGTCAGACGCTGAAATCTCCCAGTAGGTAAATATACAGCGGGGGTCTCTGACCAAAGTTTCGATCCTGGTGATATCGTAACCTGGAAGGTTCTCTTTCTCCTCCTTGAGGATAACCCTGCCAGATTCCTTTTCCAGGTAATATTTGCCTGAAACCGCTTTCTGGCGTATGGTCCGCCCGTTCTCCTCACCACTTTCGGCAGGGGGCGGCTGGCTTGAGCTCTTCAATCCGGAGCCTGCAACTTTCCCCCTGTCTTTCCTTCCCGCTGACGACTTTCTCCGGGAGGCCGGTTTCCTTTTCCCCACCGATGCCTTCTTCTCCGTGGCTTCAGCTTCCTTCTTCTGGAAATGCCGGTACATTATATCGATCAGTTCCGGTTTCAGGACCTTTTCAGGAAGCTTTACCTTTTCCTTCTTCGCCAGCTTGAGAAGCTTGTTCTTTCGCATCTTTCTGAGTTCTGTTTTTGTCATCTCCTGCCTCTTTTCTAAAGCTTGAGAAGCTGAAGCGGGGGGGTTCTGTGAATATAAACAGCCCTTATATAATCAAATGCGACCTGTATTCCGGGCTGCGGATACAGCTCAATGGAAACAGGTCCTCCTGTTTAGTAATAAGAGTCCTATTACCCGGGTTTGTCAAGGATTATCGGGCCATCCGGGCATAATTAATTCCGGGCCGGCATGCTTATTCAGAAACTGGCGTTAATAAGCGGCATATATCGGGCCCAGCCGGGGTTGTCGAGAGCGATATTCAGAAGACCCAGCTGGATGCCGTGGAGCGACTCGGAGTAGTTGACCAGCCCGACGGAAAGCCCCTTCATAGTTTGCGTTCGGGTGAATATGCCGGTTATGTTTACCCCGTTGAACTCTCCGGCACGAGTGTAAATCCCGCATACGGACAGGCCTTGAAGCTCCTTCTCAATATCTATCCTGGTGCCGTGTATGGTTATCCACCTGGCCCTCTCAGCCCTGACTCCCTGGTAATCGAGGTGATACTCGGGCCCTTCCCTGTCGCTGTAGCTCAGCTCTGAGATTGATCCTATCACTCCCATGGTGATGAAACTCAAATCCTTTGAGCATACTATCGATCCGCCGCTCATATTTATTCCGCTGATACCCTCGGTGCCGGTAATATTTATCCCGCTGATATTAATTCCGTCCATACTCCCGTCGCATACATTGGCAAGCCCGGCCGCATTGATCCCTGCCATATTGCCGTCGCAGACGTTGGCCAGCCCGCCGAATGAGATGCCGTTACGGTTGCCGTCGCTCACATTGGCAAGCCCACCCAGGGAGATGCCGCTCATGTCGCCGTCAGTGACATTGGCGAGCCCTCCCACGGAAATCCCGCTGCAGTCACCGTCAGTCACGTTGGCAAGGCCTCCTGCCGAGATTCCGAACATATCTCCGTCGCTGACATTTGCCAGTCCTCCCATGGAGATGCCGCTCATGTCGCCGTCGGTAACATTGGCCAGCCCCCCCAGAGAGATTCCGGCCATATCTCCGTCACTGACATTGGCC
>WJIX01000097.1 GCA_014730075.1 bacterium
CCCTTCAGGGTCAAGTCCATTCGAGAGTCTCCCCTTTATTCCAGCCTTCCTGACAGGGACCGGGGCAAAGATCGAACCCCTTATCCGTTGACATTACCTCCCGGTCTGATTACTATTCCCACGTGCGCAGAAAAGATAATTTCTATAAACTGAAGGAGTAAATAATGTTCAGCCCGGAAAGATACCAGGAAAGAAGAGAACAACTCAGGAAACTGATAGGTTCGGGAGTGTTGCTATTCCCCGGAAATAATGAAATGCCGATGAACTATCCGGCCAATCCATATCATTTCCGCCAGGACAGCTCCTTTCTTTACTATTTCGGGATCGATGAACCGGGGCTTACCGGTATCATTGATGCCGACAACGGGAGTGAGATGATATTCGGAGATGACGTGGCTATTGAGGATATTATCTGGACGGGCCCCCTGCCCCTGCTGGCGGACAAGGCGGAAAAGGTGGGCATTTCCGATACCAGGCCGGTTTCGGAACTGAAGAAGACTCTCCAGGGCTACCTGAGCGATGACAGGCCGCTTCTATACCTGCCCCAGTATCGGCAGGATATCATAAATATGGTTGCTGAGCTGACCGGCCAGGACTACTCCAGCGTAAACCAGTCCAGCTCGGAAGAGCTGGCCAGAGCGGTAATATCACAGAGGTCCATTAAAAGCGATGAGGAAGTCGCCGAGATTGAGAAAGCCCTGGATATCAGCTGGGAGATGTACAGGACCGCAATGAGGCATATAAAAGCCGGCCTCCACGAATATGAAGTCTGCGGAAAGGTTCAGGCCTCCGTCCTGGCCAGAGACAGCCACCTATCCTTCCCCATCATCTTCTCGGTGCATGGAGAAACCCTCCACAACCATTCACATGTTAATATGATGGAGGAGGGGGATATTGTGATCATGGACTCCGGGGCGGAATCACCCCTTCATTACGCCAGCGATATAACCAGGACCATACCGGTCAGCGGGGAATTCACCCGACGCCAGAAAGATATCTATGAAACAGTCCTCCAGGCCCAGCTGGATGCCATAGAGATGATGAAACCGGGAGTCCTGAACCTGGACTGCCATCTCAAAGCGGCCCATACCATAGCTGCGGGGCTTACCAGTATCGGGCTGATGAAGGGCGATCCGGGAGATGCAGTCGAAGCGGGGGCTCACGCCCTCTTCTTCCCACACGGGCTGGGTCACATGATGGGTCTGGATGTACATGATATGGAAGGGCTCAATGAAGACCTGGTCGGGTACGATGAAAATGTAACAAGGAGCGACCAGTTCGGCCTGGCCTACCTCAGACTTGCCAGGGAGCTTGAACCGGGATTCGTTCTTACCGTGGAACCGGGGATCTACTTCATCCCCGAGCTGATCGACCGCTGGAAGGATGAGGGCAAATTCAGCGAATTCATAGACTACCACGAAGTCGGAAAATACCGCACTTTCGGCGGGATCAGGATAGAAGATGATGTGCTGATCACCGCTAGTGGCCACCGGGTCCTGGGCAAGCCGATCGCCAAGACGGTGGATGAAGTTCAGAAGTGGTGCTCGGAATAACTGTAATCAGCCGGGCGAAAGTCCATCCTTACTCTCCGAACTTTACCGCGGTGCCATAGACCAGAAGCTCTGCCGCGCTCCCTATAACGCTGTTGGTGGTGTACCTGACATTTATCACTGCGTCAGCACCCAGCTTCTTCGCCTCCTCTACCATTCTGGCGGCTGCCGCCTTTCTGGCCTCCCCCATCATCTCGGTGTACTCAGTCAGCTCACCCCCCAATACCAGCCGCACCAGGGCGGAAAGATCGCGGCCCAGCCATATGGCAAAAACAGTGTGCCCCTGAACTATACCCAGCTCTTCAGTTACCTTACTGGAGTAGACCTGGTCCGTATTGAGAAGAAGGACCCCCTCCCTTTCCAGATCAGGCGTTTCAGGAAGAACCGGCTTTCTGGCCTTTCGCTCCGCTGCCACGGTGATCATCACCAGCAGGAATCCCCCCAGAATGCAGTATACCGATATCACCAGCCAGAGAGGCACTTCCTCCGCGGACAGATGCCAGGGAACTCCCAGAAAAACAGTTACGAACAGTCCCAGAACGAAAGCGATGGAACCCAGCCACCTCAGGAACTTCATACCCGCTCCTTTCACCCGCGTCTGCTTCAGCGGGGCAAAAAGTTTCAGTATCCCGGCCCCTTCATCTTTTCCCACTCCGATCTCATTATGATATTACTTCCGATCAGGCGATCAATGAACAGTACCCCCTCCAAGTGATCGATCTCGTGCTGGAGAAGCTCTGACATATCGTATTGGAACTCCTCAACCAGCCGCTCCCCCTTTTCACTAAGGTATGAAACCGCTATCTTTCTATGGCGGCTGACCTTCCCGAAAAATGAAAGAGAGGCGCTGAAACAACTGTCCCACACCTCGAAGAAATCGGATGAACGGGCCAGCAGAAGAGGATTTATCAGAATCATCTCCCTCGCGCCGGTATCAACACAGATAATTCTCTTAAGGACACCTATCTGTGGAGCGGCCAGAGCCCGCCCCATCCCCTCCTTTTCCCTGAGAAACCGGAGAGTGTCCCTCAGGTCCCCAATATCCGCGGAGGGATCTTCCCTTTTGAAATCGACAGGTTCCGATTTTGATCTCAACCGGTCATTTCCGAACATGAGAACAGGTTTTACTGCCATATCGCCTCCTCTCCCGCGGGAGAGTATGCTCAGACAAGTTCCTTTCCGACAGAATAGGGATCTCCTACCAGAGAATCTATACCCCGGTAGCCGCTGAACAGAACGAAGAACCCGGCTTTCTCGGAATCAACAGCCCCGTCCGAATCCAGCATCCCCTCCTCTGCCCTGATATCCAGGATCTCTCCTATGAACTCAGTATGAGATCCGATCTCGACCTGCCTGATCAGCCGGCATTCCATCACCAGTGGGAATTCCCTGATAACCGGTGCGTTTATCAATCTTCCCTTTTTGACACTCAGGCCCGATTTTTCAATCTTATCCCGGTCCCTCCCGGAAACCAGGCCGAAATAATCTGTCTCCCTTACATAACGCGCGGTCGGCAGATTGACGGAGAAACACTCGTTCAGGATAATATTGTCATAGGTATGCCTGGAGGGGCGGACCGAGACCGACACACAGGGCGGTTCCGAACAGCATACCCCCGCCCAGGCGGCTGTCATCATATCGGGCCGTCCTTCTCCGTCGTAAGTCCCCACCACCCAGACCGGTGCGGGAAAGGGTAACGGATGCAGGCCAATAGATTTCTTCATGAGCAACCTCCCGCTGCCTGGTATGAATTTACTTTTCCCGCTTTACCGACAACTACTCTTCATATTTGAAAGAGACTTTGACCTTGGCGCGGTACTGGGCGATCTTTCCATCCTCCAGGTGCATGTCCAGCTTGCTGATCTCGGCGATTCTAAGATCGCGGAGGCTGGAAGCCGCCTTGTTTACAGCCGAGGCAGCTGCCTTCTCCCACGATTCTGTACTGGTGCCAACCAGCTCGATAATCTTGTATACACTGTCTGTCATCTTATCCCTCCTTACTGGGTCCCTTTTGACTACTTTGCTGAATTTCAGAGTAACCTATCCTGGGATTTTATAACAGCATAAATTTGATAAATATTGCCGGTAGAGCCGCAGGCGGGTATATTACAGGAACCGGCAGTTATTTTATGAGTGGAAAGGATAAGGAATGGCCGACCTCAAGAGAATCGAGCGTTACGCCAGATTGCAGAACCAGCTTGAAGAGCTGATTGTGGGAAAATCTCCCCGCCTTATTTCGGCTATGGCCACTATCTGCGCCATCCTTCACCACAAGATGCCGCACCATTTCTGGACCGGGTTCTACCTGGTGGCCGCGGATGATAAGCTCCATGTGGGCCCTTACCAGGGGCCGGCAGCCTGCCAGGTTCTCAGGGGAAAGGGTGTCTGCCTTCACTGCGTCAGAACGGCCAGCCCGGTAGTGGTGCCCGATGTGGACAAATTCCCGGGGCATATCGCCTGTGACCCCCGCTCCAGGAGTGAAATAGTGCTGCCCGTGATCAGCGGCGGCGCGGTAAGAGCGGTCCTCGATATCGACTCGGAGAGGCTGGAGC
>WJIX01000098.1 GCA_014730075.1 bacterium
AGACCTTCCACAGGGAAGAGGGGGGCACCTATTTCGGCTTTACCGATGACGGACAGAAGGGGCTGGTCAATGTTTTTAACGATTACAGTGAAAATGATCCGCTTCCACATATGAATATAGGCAGATATGACCTGCACGGAGGAGTAGATGAGAAGATTACCTATAACATGGGCGGTCAGAATACCCTCAACAGATTCAACCAGTTCCGTTACCCCTCCTTCAACAGTGACGGCTCGAAGATAGTGATGCAATTTACGGAGGCTGGAGAGGAAGGCGACGGGAGCCAGGACCTGGTGAATATAGCGTTCTGGGAAGAGGGTGATGGGTTCATCCCGGAGATTATAACCGAATCTGTCGATACCGTGATTGTTAAGGACCTGGCCTTCCCGGTCTATTATGAGAACATCCTTCCGCTGATGACCCCCGACGATAACAATATTATCTATTTTTCCAACAGGATAAGCGTACTTGATACACTTCCGAATTACTATGAGCCATATCTCGTGCCGATGGCAGGGGGTGAGCCGGACACTTCTCAGACAGAGCATTTCGATATTTTCAGGGATGCCCGTGTCAGAATCGCGACTAACACGGTTTTCCAGTGGAGCCCCAACGGAGATATGGCGACATTTTCAGCCACTATAGGTAATATTCCAACCCTCTGCTATCTCAACTACAACAGCCTGGATAATTCTCTATCGGTGGATATTACCGGCCTGACCAAGGTGCAGGAGTTCGTATGGGCCCCGGACGGATCCATGGGAGCTATTATCGATGAAGAAGGTGTCTTCCTGGTTACTCCGGGAGGAGGAAAGATTACCGCAGTCCTGGATAAGGAGAGGGACACCGATGATATATATGGCGTCAACTGGTCGCGTGACGGCGAAAAGCTGGGTTTCAGGCTGGTAAGAAAGGGAAAAGTGTGGTACGAATCCTGGAACGCGATTATGCAGTATACAGTCAGCGATGACCAGCTGGCATTTGTCTCTGAAGCTTACAGGTGGGAGAAGAAGGATGAGCCGGCTGATATAGATTACCGTTGGAAGAGAATTCACTTCGATGCAACGGGAGGAATATACGCGCCGGTATTCACGTCAGCTAAGGATGACGAACTTGTAAGTGTAAGCAGAATAATACACTTATATTAAATTTGATAGAGCCGGGAGCCGGAAAAGACCTTTATGCGATCAAAAAAGATCGGCAAGCTGCCGCCGTACCTCTTCGAGGAAATAGACAGGGTCAAGGAATCACTTCTCAGATCGGGAAGGGAGGTACTCGACCTGGGAATAGGTGATCCTGACCTTGGCGCCCCTGTCCCACTGATAGAATCTCTGAAAAGAACCCTGGACAATTCACTTAATCACCGTTATCCGCCCGGGACCGGACATCCCTCCCTGAAGTCTTCCCTTATCCGGCGGCTGGAAAAACAGTATGGGGTTAAGCTTTCGGAGGAGGAAATTCTGATTACCATTGGAAGCAAAGAGGCGATCGGCCATTTTCCATTGGCGGTAGTGGATCCCGGAGATTTGGTATTGATCCCGGATCCCGGGTACCCGGTCTACTATTCATCCGCCATATTCGCGGGAGCTGATGTGCACCGCATGCCATTGATCGAATCGAATGATTACTGGCCCCGCCTGGGTGATATAGGTGACCGGGATTCAGAGAAGGCGCGCCTGATGTACCTGAACTATCCGAATAACCCCACTTCAAGTACAGCTCCGGGGGAGAGATTCGAAGAGGCGCTGGAATTCTGCCGGAGGCACGATATCATACTGGCGAACGACGCCGCGTATTCAGATATATATTACGAACAGCCCCCCGCGGTGCTTTTTCCCCTGGCCAGAGATGCGGGGATTCCATATATAGAATTCTTTTCATTCTCCAAGACCCTTTCCATTACCGGGTGGAGGGTCGGATTCGCCATCGGTTCTCCGGGGGAGATATCTGCGCTTGCCACTCTGAAAGCGAATATCGACTCGGGGGTCTTCACAGCTCTACAGGAGTCCATCTCTGATGTCCTGGATAACTCATTCGGGAAGATTACAGCTGATATAAGGGATATCTACCGCGGCAGGAGGAAGATGCTGAGCGAGGGGCTGGACAGGGCCGGATTCGATTACGCCGTTCCAGGAGCCACTTTCTATTTCTGGGTAAGGGTTCCCGGCAATAAGGGTTCCATTCAGTTCTGCAGTGAGCTGATGGAAAGCTCCGGTATAATAGCCACACCCGGAGTCGGCTTCGGCAGGTGGGGGGAAGGGTATTTTCGACTTTCCCTTACTGCCCCGGACAACACCGTGAAGAAAGCGGCAGAAAAGCTGGTGGCATTGAGATAGGATCGTTACGGCATCCAGGCCGTTGGATTAAGACTTAAACCATCTGAAAAAGGGGTAAAATATTGGAAGAAAAAGTAGTTCTCAAGGGGATAACAGTTTTCGGTTACTACGGTGTGTCCAGGATGGAAAGGGAGATCGGCCAGAAACTCGAAATAGATATCGAGTATTACCATGATTTCACCAAGGCAAGCATGACTGATTCACTGGAGGATACCGTGAACTACGAACGGGTATATTCCAGGGTCATGGAGGTGGTGGAAAATAACAAGTTCAACCTGCTGGAGACCCTTGCAAACGCTATCTGCAGGGAAGTCCTGGAAAATTTTCCGATCATTAAGATAAGAACGGAGATCCGCAAGCTGACCCTTCCCTTCCCCAACAGTCTTTCGCATGTAGCGGTGGTAGTTGAAAGAGAAGCTGAATAAATCACGGGAAGTTGTTATCTCTGCCGGGTCAAACCTCGCAGAGAGGGAGCTCAATCTGATGTCTGCGGTGGAGATCCTCTCC
>WJIX01000099.1 GCA_014730075.1 bacterium
CCCTGAGCGTCATTCAGTACCAGGTCCATCATCTCCTGCTCTATTATGGCATATGAATGGCTGCCCATACCGGTATCGGCGAAGAGCTCCATTATATCCTTCAGCCGGCAGGGATTCCTGTTGATGAAATATTCGCTTATCCCCGACCTGTAAACCTTCCTGGAAATAGTAATTTCATTGAAATCAAGCGGAAATATGCCCCTCTCGTTGCTCAGGGTAAGATTTACCATGGCATGCCCCATCGGCTTATGGGTCTGGGTTCCGTTGAATATCACATTTTCCATCTTGTTGCTTCTGAGCTGCTGAGCGCTTCTCTCACCCAGAACCCACCGGACAGCATCCACTATATTGGTCTTTCCACATCCGTTCGGTCCCAGTATGGAGGTTACCCCACTGCTGAAATCCATGCTTATCCGGTTCTTGAAAGATTTGAATCCTATCAACTCCAAATTTGATAAGCCCACTTTATAACCCTTCCTCTCTCAAACCCTCAATCGACCTCAACTTTACGCACTCTGGCGTAACCAACCCTGTCAACACCTTTTAGCTCAATCCGCTTCCTGCCCGCTTCCTCAGCGGTATCGAATCTGCCTATCAGTATCCGGTACCATTTCTGGTTCTTGATCTCAGCCTCTCTGATATCTGCCAGGTAGCCGAGATCCTCAAAGTACTTCTTCTCTCTCAGCGCCCTGGAGGAATCTCTGAAGGAAGCAACATGAACGGCATAATATTCAGCCGGCTCCGTGAAGGATATATCCTGCTTTCCGGCTTCCAGCTTATGTTCACCGGCCGATTCAGATACACCTGCCGGCTCCTGCCGGTCCTCTTCCCTCGATACGTCTTCATCTGCCTGCTCTCCTGTTCCGTCCTCTTTCAGCTGATCCTCCCCAGGAAGATCCTCCCTCACATCCTTCATCTTGCGGACTGCCTCGCTTGCGATTTCACTGCTCCTGTCATCCTTCTTTATGCTTCCCCACATGAACCACCAGACCACGAAAGCCACTACAAGTACACCTACTATCACAGCTGCCAGCCTGAACAGATCAAATTTCTTCTCTGGTTCCCTCTCTCCCGAATCGAGCTCTTCGGTCTTCTCGATAAAAGCCGGCTCGGTTGTTTCCTTCCCGGTTTCGGCAACCTCTTCAACGGCTTCAGCCTCTTCCTCTTCCATGATCTCCTCTGCTTCGTCCTCTTCTTCCTGCTCTTCCGCCGGTGTTGCAGCTTCGCCGGTGATAACGGCCTCAGCTCCCTCGCCGCTGCAGAGGCAGACAGTTTCTATCGTCTTAACCCCCGCAGACTCCAGGCCGGAGACAGATTTCTGGAGCTCGCCCTCTTGAGTCTCCTCTATCCTGCAGGAGAGCAGTATCCCATCGACGAATTCAGCCAGAGGATTTATCTGTCCATCATCGGTATTCAGGGTTGAGCAGTAAATCACCGCGTCACTGTTCTCGGTCAGAAATCCGTTTATCCTGCTGAATTCCTTTCTGGCAAAAGGAACAGTCTTGGTTACCGGGAATGAACCGGGTCCGATAATACCCACATTGTCTATACCTGAAGGCTTCGCTACCGATTTCAGAGAACTCCCGTAGAGGAGAAGATCGAGAAACCCGTAATCCTCGATCTTTTCGATCATTCCGGAAAGTCCCGGTTCAAGAAAATCGCAATCCACTATCAGAACATTTCTGTCCATTCTGGAGAGGTAGTGAGATATCTGGAGTACGGTGAAATTTCTGGTTTCCCTCTCTCCGTCTACCGAGAGTGCCAGGAAGGAAGCTCCACCTTCACTCTTTATCCTGCTGTTCAGTTCAGACCCGACATTTTCGAAGAGACTCAGATAGTTCCCGGAGGAGAGATCACCCTCCTCGAAGAACCGGAGAACTTCATCCTTCTTCAGGGGTATTGAATATCCACTTTCATTCAGACCCATATCCGGGCAATTATCAGATTTATCATCAGGCATTATTCTCACTCCCTCCTTCTGGAATCCCTATCCCTCGTATTATTTTCTCCTTCAATATATTTTCCTCATTCCTGCTAACGGTCCTCAGATCGATCAGTATGGAATCCTTTCTGACCCTTACCAGCACGGAGGGGGATTCTCCCCTGAGCAGCCTGGAGAGCTTTTCCGCGCCACCTGACTGTAGGATAATTTCAACCAGCATGGTAGGCAAGGGATTATTGGGAAATGTTCCTCCGCCTATCGGAGAACCGCCTTCAGTTATCGATATATCAATACCATCAGGTAGTTCGGGGCGCAGTGAAGCGGCGAATTTTTCCGCCCTGATGCCAATTTCCTCCGCAGACAAATCCGCCATACTCAAAACAGGTATCTTCCCATGCTCACCATGCCAGTAATGGCTGAGAGTTTTTTCGAGGCCTGAGAGGGTCAGTTTCCCAACCCTCAGGACCCTGGCCAGGTGGTTGCTCCTCATGCGCGATATCAGCTCCGAATCTCCCAGCAGAGCCCCTCCCTGGGGCCCCCCCAGAAGTTTATCGCAGCTGAAAGCAATTATATTCACACCGGTATCGGCGAGTTCGCCAATATCCATTTCCTCTCTGTCCTCCATTCCCCCCATCCTGCGGAAAAGCCCGCCCCCCTGATCATACATCACCGGCACACCACTCTCTTCGCCCAGCTTTACCAGCTCCCGGAGTGAGACCTCGTCGGTGTATCCGGATATCCGGTAATTGCTGCGGTGAACTTTCAGAATCAGGTCAGCCCCGGCTTCGACTGCCTCCCTGTAATCTGAGAGGTGGGTCCGGTTGGTGGTCCCCAGTTCTATCACCCGGCCAGCTGCCTTGGAGAGTATCTCGGGCAGCCTGAAGCTACCTCCTATCTCCACCAGTTCCCCCCTTGAAACCGCCACAGCTCCTCCTCCGGCCAGTGTTTCCACCGCCAGAAAGACCGCGGCGGCATTATTATTTACGATATGGGCATCCTCAAACCCGGTCATCAGGGAAAAGAGCCTCGCCGCCCTCGCTTCTCTCCTGGTACGTTCCATACTGTCAAGGTCCACCTCCAGGTCTATATATCCGGAAGCAGACTTCTCTATCTCCTCCCTCACCTCCTCACCGAGGACCGATCTTCCCAGATTGGTATGTATTATTACCCCCAGGGCGTTGATGGCGCGCCTTCTTCCTCCGGCGGTAATCTCTTTGACCTCAGCGATAACCTCTGCTATTATGGCTTCTTCCAGGCCAGTTCCCTTTATCTCCTTCACATCCCCCGCCATGATTCGGCCTCGCCAGCCCTTGATGCTCTCTCTTACCAGCCGTTTGATCCCCCTGCGGGAACCGGTACTTACCAGTTCTGAGATACGGCTGTCTGAAAGGACATTTTCGACCGACGGCAATTCTCTTAACAGTGACTCAATTTTCATATCAGCGGGAAACCTCTCAAAATCTTAAAATTGGACTATTACTAGCACATATTGTGGTATTAGTCTATCTTTTTAACAATATATTGTTTATCAGGAAAGTTCATTTACTTGACTGCATCGTTGCAATTGTTCATAATCGGTTATATCTTAATTATATAATAGTATCTTTTGCCACCGAAGGTTCCGCATCTTATCTTTATTGTACTTAGAGCGGAGACAGGTATGGAAAGAAAGAAAAACCGTTCAGTGCTGCCGCTGGCAGTTATTCTGTCAACAATCCTCATAATGGCTGCAACCGGGTGCGGTACCGGGCCTGAATACTGGAAAATATACTCCTCGATGCAGGAACCTGTTCTCCCTGACAGCGGAGTGCTCAGGGGAAGGTCAATAGTGATCGACCCGGGTCACGGGGGAGCTTTCCGGGGAGTGGAAGGTATGAAGAAGCTCTCTGAAGCTGATGCCAACCTGGGCGTAGCGCTATACCTCTGGGGCATGCTTGAAAATGCCGGCGCCAACGTATTCCTTACCCGTACCATTGACCGGGATTTCCTGGACGGAGATTCTGAAGCGCTCCGTGTGGACCTTGAGAACAGGATGAAACTGGCTAACTCCGCGGAGGCGGATCTTTTCCTTTCGATACATCATAATTCATCGCTCCCCCTGAAGCGGGGCAGAAACAGAATAGAGATATATTACCGGAGGGGCCTGATCGGATCATCCGCCGAGCTGGCCAGGATTACCAGGCTGCACCTGGAGAGGAATCTGGGGATCGGGGAAGCAGTGGTCAAGCCTGGAGATTATTTCGTGCTCAGAAACTCGAATGCGGGAGCTGCCATCCTGGGAGAAGCGAGTTACCTTTCTCATCCGGTCGTGGAAGACAGCCTCAAGCTTTCCGCCAAGCAGAAGCTGGAGGCACAGGCCTATTTCGTGGCCCTGCAGCATTATTTCTCCAGGGGTATTCCTTCTCTCCGGCTGGTTTACCCGGAAGCTGACACACTGGACTACGCGCCCCGGATTATCTACCGGGCAGAAAGCAGAAGGGGCATAGACCCCTCCACAGCCAGGATCTATATTAATGGCGCGGAGGCTGTTCCTTCAGTGGACAGGGAAAGCGGGACACTTTACTACGGTATTCCTCCCCACGCGCCGAATGGGGAATACACCATACGGTCAAGAATAAGAAGTTCCGGCGGCGGAATCGGTTCCAGCCCTCCGTTCAGCTTCGTGATAAACAGGAAACCGGCATTTATTCTTCCCCTTCCGGCTGAAAGAGGCCAGGATAGCTGCTTCACGGTATCGGCCAGAATACTGGACCAGAGAGGAAATCCTGTTATAGACAGCTTGCCGGTTGCCATCTCAGCCCGGTCCGAAGGTATGTCGTTCAGGAGCTTTACCAGAGAAGGTGTGTGCTCCTTTTCTGTCCGGGAAGAAAGACTGCCCGGGCATTTCGTTATCTCCGCTCCGGGGAAAACGGATACCCTGTTTTTTGATAAACCTGCCGGGATAACTGGAAAGAGAATACAGGTTGTGGATGCTATGACCGGAGATCCGCTTCCCTTTCCCCTGGCCATAGCAGCAGGCCGGCCGGACCGCCTCGAAGGTGGCCCCCGGGGTACTATCACCCTCCCCGAGGAGACCGGTGAGATAACAGTGTTCAGGGCCGGGTACAGACCGGCCGCCGCCCCGCTGATCAATGCGGAGAAAGAAGGCAGGGCTCTTCGGATAGAGCTGGCACCACTCTGGGAAGGAGCCCTGCGTGATAAAAGAATAGCTGTCAACCCGGCATCCGGGGGAGACCTCAGTGGCACCACGGGTAGAAACAAAATAAGGGAAAGCACTGTTAATATCAGGATCGCCGAGAGGGTTTGTGAACTGATGAGGGCTTGTGGCGCGAAGGTAATAATGACCAGAAGTGGTGAAGAAACAGTTTCGGCAGAGGAGCGTGTGGAAAGGGCCAACCGGTTCAGCCCCGATCTGGCGATCTCTATTCACCATGATACGGAAAGGGGCGGAGAAGAGGGCAGATATACCATAAGGCATTACCCGGGCAGCCGGGATGGGGCAAGGTTCGCCGGACTGTTGCTTCCAATGCTGGAGACGCTCTTCCCAGAGGGGAGCGTTTACATATCAGAGTCAGCTGAATTCTTTCTGACCCATACCACCTGTCCAGCCTCCGCTGTGCACCTGGGATCCATGGCCTGTACCGGCGCCGAAGAAGTGATTTCAAGCCTGGCATATCAATATTACCTCAGCGACCGTATACTGGCGGCGGTAGCAAGGTATTTTGAAGGGGAGGGCGGCGGACAGGCGAAACCTTTCAGGATAAAAGTAGTCGATGGGGAAGCACCTGTTCCCGGAAGCTATGTCACTCTGGACAACCTGCTAACCCTGCCCACCGATGAGGAAGGGGCCGTTATGTACAGCCATGTTGACAGCGGAGAGCATCTCATCGTTATTCATAGAAATGGAGAGACCGTCTACAGCGGAATTAAGAACAGCCGGGACTGCCAGGACGGGTTGCTGATAGAGCTGCGGACGGAGTAGTAGTTCCGGTCCGGCATTTACATTATGAGATGGTATCAAAATGCGAAAAATCCCTAATCAGCCGCACAGAAGCAGCAGATACCTGCTCATATATCTTCCAGCCGCGCTGGCGGTGCTTATCGTCCTTCTGGTCCTCCTGGAGCGCTCCCGGATCATAGACAGAAAATTCATAGGTTACCAGGGTAAAAAGACAATTACCCCGCGGGTTGAGATAGTCACCCCCAGGGCGGGGCCGCAGGACCGGTTCTTCCGGCGGAATAATCCAATAAGGGTGGTCGAACCGGAGAGTGAAAAACAGGAAAAACCAGAGGGCGAGATACCGATAGAGAGTGAAGAGAAAACAGTGATACCTGACGAAATAGAGCTGGACCCGGAGCTCTACTACAGGTCCTACCCCTCTCATACCAGGGTCCCCTATTCGGATGATTATGTAATTCTTAATATGGTAAAGCCGGAGTACCCCGAAGATGCTCTTGAGAAGGGGATAGAGGGGTATGTAATAATAGAGGTCCTCATTGATGAGGATGGAAGGGTCAAAGAGGCCTGGACCCGGAAGGTGTACGGTTCCGAGAGTTTCAGGGAAGTATCGATGGATGCTATAGAGAAGTTCCTCTTCCGGCCTAAGCTGAAGGACGGCAAGCCGGAGCCCTTCTGGATCAGCTTTATATTCAAATTTACTTTTTTCGGGGGAGGGAGAACTTATAGGTGAGGAATTCTTCCTTCTCCCCGTTTCTGACGGTGTAAAAGGTTATACCCTCGTTCCCGGCAGCACGCACGAATGGATGTGCTCGCCTGTTCAGCAGACGGCGCATTCTATCCCTGACTGTACTATTCTCCCCGAATCCCATGTAAAGGGCATCAATTATCTTTCGCATCCCCTGATACCCTCTGACCTCAAAATTGTTAACATTCTCCACAGGCTCGTTTACCAGGGCAGCCGCGGAAAGATAAAGCTCACGCTGGTGGTTCTGCCTGGTTTCACCGGGGAATACAGCCCCCGACATATCCTTTCCGCTCATGTATATGAGGTTGCTGGAGTCCCACATACTGAGCCCCAGAAGCTGAAGTCCGAATTCATAGAACGAGAGCTGGGGCATAATCAGTACCAGGTCGTTCCTGTCGGCCGGTATGAACAGAGCCTCCGGCGCAGAGCTTCTGATCCTGTCGATATTCTCCTTGAAATCGGTGCTACCCTCCTGGTAATAGTCTGCCAGGCAGATTATTCCTCCCTCCCTCTCCACTTCCTTCCTGAACATCAGCTCCATCTCTCTGTTGACGCGGCTGTCTGCGGCCAGGAAAGCGATCCTTTCCAAACCGAGCTCGCGGACTGCAACCCGCGCCAGCGCGATCACTTCAGCTTCATAATCAACGGTAGTCTGAAACACGTAATCACCGATAGCGTCTATACCCTCAAGATTTGAAACTGGCGAGAATATAACTGTTCTGTTAGCCTGCGCGACCTGAGCCGCTGCCACGGTGGATGAATTCGATATCCCTCCAAGAATTATATCAACATTTTCCTCACTGGTAAGTTTCCGGGTAACCAGGTGGCTTTCCAGAGCGCTGGCCTTGGTGTCGGCCACCACAAGATCTATATTGCTGATTCCCTTATCTCTTCCCTCCTTGAGAGCTACGTAAGCACCCCTGACGAAGGACCTCCCCAGGGCGGCGTACTTGCCGCTGAGCGGGCTTATGATGCCAACCTTGAATGGGGATTGATAGGAGCCTCGCCTCAGTGAGTCCGCCCGGAAGTACCCGGGGAGTATCTCACCCGCCACCTGGGTGTGACGATCAGAATGACCGTGGTGCATTTTCAGGAGGATCTCCAGCAGAGCGGATTCAGAGTATCTGCCGGCCAGCTCACTTAATTCCTCTGGAGACAGGATCACCCCTGCACTCTGCATAATCCTTTCAGCTTCCCTTATGTGCGCCTGGTTCTTCCTCAGGGAGGTGGATAGCAGAAGATCCTCCAGTGCATTCCTGTTCTTTTCGCCGGCCAGGTTAAGTTTTGCCCTGATAATGAGAGCGTCCGCTGTGATGAAGTCCGGATATTCTCCCTTCAGAA